>NZ_PNDF01000076.1:0-55117 GCF_005887195.1 Pseudoalteromonas sp. S1650
TTTGACGACGCCGCACTTACCTTCACCGCACTTGCCTTCTTTTTCAGCTTTTTTATCGCCGCCACATTTACCTTCACCGCATTTACCTTCTGCGGCATCTAGTTGATAGCCTGCTTGCATTTGCTGAAATTCAAATGGGTTTGCACTCGCATCAGTTGCTACAAAACTTGACGCACCTACTACAACCGCACCTAATGTTAATGCAATTGAATTTTTCTTAACTGTGTTCATTCGATGACTCTCTTTTTTATAAAGGGTTATTAAACAAGACCCGAGAACTAAAAATTACTTTCAAAATTTTTATAATTATTTTCTGAAAGTGCCAAGAATGCAAATTACGATTTATAAAACAATCCAGAAAAGCTAGAATACGCGTCCTAATTTTTGATGAGTTAACAGGTATCATGCGACTAGTTTTAGCACCGATGGAAGGCGTTGTGGATTTTAAAATGCGACAACTCTTAACTGATTTAGGTGGATTTGATTTATGCGTAACAGAGTTTGTTCGTGTCGTTGAAGACACACTGCCCGAACGCGTGTTTCATCGCTATTGTCCTGAGCTAAAAACAGGTGGCTATACCCGTGCAGGTACGCCAGTGCGTATTCAGTTGCTAGGTCAAGTTGCTCATGCTTTGGCAGCAAATGCCGTCAAAGCAATACGCTTAGGCTCCCATGGCATTGACTTAAATTTTGGTTGCCCAGCTAAAACAGTGAACAAAAGTAAAGGTGGTGCGGTACTGTTAAAAGACCCTGATCACATGTACGAAATTATTAAAGCCGTACGTGATGCTGTTGATCCTTGCCATGAAGTTAGTGCCAAAATTAGGCTTGGTTTTGATGATGATAGTAATAGCCAAGAAATTGTTGATGCTGTTGTTAGCGCGGGTGCTTCAAGTCTTGCTATTCATGCCAGAACTAAAAGAGATGGTTACAACCCTCCGGCATACTGGGAAAAAATCCCCCCGTTAATCAAAGATAAAAATATTTCGGTCGTTGCTAATGGCGAAATTTGGCAAGTTGAAGATGCCATGCTTTGTCAAAAGCGCAGTCATTGCCAAGATTTAATGCTTGGTCGTGGTGCATTAGCGATGCCTGATTTAGCAAAACAAATAAAATCTCATGCAGAAAACGAGCATTACACTCCGATGTTATGGGAGCATGTGATATACCACATTATTCATTCATCTATGCACCAAGACGAGAGCAAATGTGAAAAGTATTTTGCTTCTCGTACTAAGCAATGGCTCGGCTATTTAAAACGCCAATATCCTCAAGCTAACGCACTTTTTGATGAGATCCGCCGCCTAAAAGCCAAAGACGAAGTTGCAGATGTACTAAGAAAGTACGCGAAAGCGCCGAGTATTGATACAAATCATAATTAGCAAATCGATTTTGTTTGATAATACCAGTATTGCCCACTTGGAAGAAAAGCGATGAACAATACTGAAATTCAAACAAAGTTATCTGCGGAACTTGCGCAGGTTCGACAACGTTTACTGGATATGCTGGCTAATTCTGATCAAGCCTATCATCAGCAACTGCTATCGCAACTCAAGGATCATTCCCCTTCAGACTGGTTAGAGCTGACAGCAAATAATCTCGGTTCTGAGTATCAAATATTGATTGCTCGAATAGAAAAGTTAGAAGCAGCACTATGCCAAATCGATATTGGGCAGTATGGCTATTGCTGTGATTGTGAAGAAAAAATTGATGACGAACGTTTACTTGCAGATCCTGCAAGCCAACGCTGTCGGCGATGCGCTCCATAGAGCGCAGCGCTGTACTAATTTATAAAAATAAAGCTCATCGCAGGATAAAGCACGATATCCTCAATTAACCAATCAGCTTGTTGCTGATTTACCCCTAGACGCTTCATCAAACTAACACGTGCTTGCTGTTCACTCCATGTGTGATAATGAATTCCTAAGTCGGTTTCCATCATAACTTGCCAGAAGTATTGCTCATCTTGTGTGAGTTTACGCTTACTTTTAAGCGGGTCGAGATAATCAAGCTGCCAATCAAGACCTGTGTGCTGATGACTTTCTACAAAATAGTTCATTACTAATGGTTTAGCGTGAGAGTCTGATACAGGTAATACAAAATCTGCATTCTGCGATTGCTTTAACGAAGCCTGGATTTCACTTAACCAAGTTAAAGGCGGCTTAGTCTCACCACTAAAGTAATTAAGTTTACTTTGATACCAATCTTTACCATTTGCCAAACCGACTAAACCAAGTTTTGTACGCGGTTTATATTGAGTTAAATATTGATTAAGTTTGTTTAGTGCTGCTTGTACACTGTCATCGCTATTATCAAGGTGCGATTTGACCATATTATGTAAAAGCGTTAATTCGATTTTATTTAATTTCAGATTGCTTTGCTCAGCTGCAATTAACTGCGTTTCAACTAACTCTAGCCAGTTAGCTAATTCATTTACCGAATAGTCATCTACTAAACGAGCTTGGCTAATAACATCACGTTGTACAGGCCACACAAAGTAACGTTCGGGATAACGCTCAGCAATGATTAAATAGTTCAATTGCGCCTGTTGTGACACATCTAACGTCGTCGTTTTTAGTCCTTGATAAGCCTGATGACGTGCTTGCAAATAACTTTCTGAGAAAGGCCAGCTAGCAGCTTCACTTTGCTGTTCTTGAGTCGATAATAAATTATTAATAGTTTGCAGCGCTTGCTGCCCTTCACTAAATGTTTTGAAACCTGATGTTTGCTCAGAGCAAGCTATCAGCATCACACTTGCGACAACTAATAATACGATCTGTCTTAGCATTTTAAAATTCCATAAAAAAAGCCCCAGAGGGGCTTTTTAATTTAAAACAACATCAATTAGATTTTTACACCGTTACGAGCGGCTTTATCTTTGATGAAGGTCGACCAGCTCTTCGCAAACTTGCGAGTGCGCGGATCGTCCATTGCTTTAGTGATAGCGTTATAAGCTTGCTTATACTTCTCTTGGTAGTAATAAGCTTCAGCTAAATCAGAGTAAATAGTTCCTTTTTTGTCAGAACCTAACTCTATTGCCTTGTTCAAACGAACAACGGCTGCACTATAATTTTGCGATTGTAAAAGTAATGAACCCGCTTTGCGGTAAAGCTCAGCATCATCATCAAATTTAGCCGCTTCTTCATAGTATTTAGCTGCTTTTTCAATATCTTTAGAACGGTGGTAGTTAGATGCCACTGCACTGATATTTTGCTTGTTACGCTTAACTTTTTCTTCGTTGATTGCCTTTTCAAGCACAACTGCTGCTTTGTAAGGGATATCATTTAACGAATAAAAGTTAGAAAGTACTTTGTATTCAACTTCGTTTTCAAAATAGCCATTTTTATAGGCAACTTCCATGGTCGCTAGACCTTTCTTGAAGTCTTCGGTTTGAAGGTAGTATTTACCTAAACCAACCCAGGCTTTTTTGTCTTCAGGCCAAACACGAACAATTTCTTCAGCAACACCTACCATATTTTTGTACTGTTTAAGTTCAAAATAGGCAGCTAGCTTTAATTGGTAAGCAGCCTTTGCAGGTTCTTTTGCCAATTCAATTGCTTTGTTTGCAGCAGGAAGTACGTCTTTGAAAAGTTTTAACTCGTAGTTTGCTTGCGCAATACGTGTATAAACCTTGTCGTCTTCCTCACCTGTGAAGTCCATCCAAGCTGCATAAGCTTCTTTCGCTTTTGCATATTGCTCAGTACCCGCGTACATATCACCTAGAAGTTTTAAGCCTTGCTCTTGGTCAGCAAAATTTAAAACGTCAGGCTGAACTGCAGCTGCGATATGCTTGATAGCCAATTGATACTGCTCTTTTTGAGCGTACATTTGACCTAAGTAACGATCGACTGTTGCCTTATCAAATTCATCCGAAGGATCGATTTCTTTAAGTAACGCAATCGCTTCATCAAGCTTCTCTTCATTGTACAAATCAAACGCTTTAATAACTTTTTTACCAACGCGCTCGCCCATTACTTTAGTTTTTGCTTTTTTACGCGCTTCAATCTTCGCGTAATCTGGCGCTGCTAAAGCAGGTGCAGTGAAAGCTACACCTGATAGAGACATAAGAAGCGCAAGTGCAGTTACTTTAGATAAATTTCTCATTACTCGCCTCCTTAGTTACCTTGGTTAAGTTTAAAGTCTAGTTGTACTTGAAGACCAAATTGCTTCTGTGGTTTGCCGTCAATGATTTTCGGACGGTACTTCCACTTACGTAGCGCACGTTTAGCTTCGCGGTCGAAGATACGTTTAGGATCGGCGTCGATCACTTCAACATCTTCTACACCACCCACTTCATTGATAGTGAATGAAAGTTGTACCCAACCTTCTTTACCATCACGCGCTGCTTGCGTAGGGTATTTTGGTTCAATACGAACGATAGGTGTCGCGTCACCATCACGTCCAAATGCACCTGGACCACTTAGGCCACCAGCTGTGCTACCCACATCGATGCTTGGCATATTAAATGACAAACCACCAGTGTTAGGGTTGCTGTTTTCCGGCTGAGGCGGCTGCGGTTTAGGCGGCTGCTTTGGCGGTGGCGGAGGCGGAGGCGGAACACGCTTCCTCTCCTGCACCTTAGATTCAGGCGGATTCGTCATAATTTCGACTACGATCTGTTCTTTTTGTTCAGTCGCACGGTCAGCTCCACCGGAGATGAGGTACGCCATGAAGTAGAACAAGCCGAAAGTAACTGCCCCACCTGCAATCAGTGAAAACAGAAAACGAATCATTACTGATCTCCAGCTATTGAAATTTTAAGGTTATCACCCGTCGCTTTGATCTGGTCCATAACTTTAACTACTACGCCGTGTTTTGCTTCTTTATCAGCTTGCAAAATTACAACTTCAGTAGGTTGTTCTGCTAATAAACTTTCAAGTTTAGCTGATACACGCTCAACGTCTACTTGTTGTTTATCAATCCAGATCGCACCGTCAGCGCGGATAGCAACAAAAATGTTTGCATTTTTTTGCTTCGTAGCTGCAGCTGCTTTAGGTTTATTGACTTCGATACCAGCCTCTTTAACGAACGATGTAGTTACGATAAAGAAAATAAGCATGATAAATACGATGTCAAGCATTGGCGTCATGTCAACCGCTGCTTCTTCTTCTTCACGAAAACGTTGTTTACGTGCCATATTTAATTCTCTCTCTAGTGATGAGGCATGCTATCTACAAGTTTAGCTTTCGCCATTCTCGCTCTCGCTTCAAGACGTGAGCTAAAGAATACTCCAGATAGTGCCGCAACCATTCCAGCCATTGTTGGGATTGTTGCCATTGAAATACCTGATGCCATTAAACGTGCGTTACCAGTACCTTGAGTAGCCATGGTTTCGAAAACCGCGATCATACCCGTTACAGTACCTAATAAGCCGATTAAAGGACAAACAGCTACTAATGTCTTAATCAACAACATACGCTGATCTAATTTTTCAGACGCTTCAGAAATCCATGCTTCACGGATTCTGTGTGCGTACCAAGACGTAGTGTCTTGGCGGGCATCCCACTGAGCTACAATGTTCTTCGTCATACGAGGAAACTCAGCTAGTAGGAACCAATAGCGCTCAATCATTAAAACCCACATAAGAAAGAGTGCTATCGCGACCACGTATAATACCTGGCCGCCTGTGCCAACAAAATCCCTGATAGATTCCCAGATCTCCATCAGGACTAGCATTAGGCTTTCTCCTTCTCCGCGTGAGCAGCGATGATACCAGCGCTTTGCTCATCAAGGACATGTAGAACCGACTTACTACGACCCGCAACAATTGAGTGAAGTAGGATAAGTGGTAGAGCTGCAATTAGACCTAACGCTGTAGTTACAAGTGCTAGAGAGATATTACCAGCCATGATCTTCGGATCACCTGTACCGAACAATGTGATTGTTTGGAACGTAAGGATCATACCGATTACCGTACCCAGTAGACCTAGTAATGGAGCGATTGCTGCCAAGATCTTGATGATGTTGATACCAGCTTCGATGCGAGGCGTTTCACGTAGGATTGCTTCGTCAAGTTTAAGCTCAAGGTTTTCAACGTCTTGATTCTTGTTGTCAGCGTAAACCTTAAGAATACGACCCAGTGGGTTGTTTGTATTCGGAGTAGAAAGGTTCTTAAGCTGGCTCTTAATCTTAGTGCTAGTAAGCGCAAGATCAATGAAACGAACGATGAAGATAAGTAGACCAACAACTAATAATAGTGTGATGATGTAACCTACTTCAGCACCTTGCTCGTAGTATTCCATTAGTGATTTCTTCTGCGTGTTGATACGTAAGATCGCGCCACGAGTCGGGTCGATGTATACGCCAGCGTAGTTATCTGCAGAAGTACCTTCTAAATCGCTGATACCCGCTAGGATGTAGCTATCAGGTTGCTTACCTAGAGGTTGAATCGCTTTAGTTTCTGGAGAGTAGATTAAATAACCGTCGTCAGTTACTAAGTTGAAGTTACCGATACGCGTTACTTTCTTCACAGAAGATGAACCGTCAAGACCTGCAACTTCAGTTTCGAAAGTTGAAACTTTAGCAGACTCAGTCATTTCAGTTTGAAGAGAAATCCAAAGCTCTTCTAGTTCACGAACAGTTGGAAGTTCTTTCGCAGCAGCTAGTGAGCGAAGTACTTCAGCACGTCCTGGTTTTTCAGCAGAAACAAGTGATGCTTCGATTGAACCGATTGCATCAGCAGCTGCACGACGTACAACACCGAACATCTCACCTAAAGTACCTTGAGCATTTAAAAGAGCTTGCTCTTTTTCTGCTAAAGTATTTTCGTTTTGAGCATATTCTTTAGCTAAACGGTCACCACGTGCTTTTTCAGCAGCTAGGTCGCTTTTAGCTTTGTTAAGTAACGCTTGCTTGTCAGCACGAGCTGAAAGGAACTCTTGTTCACGTTGCTTATTTAATTTGCCTTCAGAGATACGTTCTTGCTTAACTTGCTCAAGAATTTTGTCTAAAGCATCAGTGTTTGCGTGTGCATTAAGCGCGGTACCTGCAGAAACAGATAGTACTGCTGCAACAGCAAAACCTTTAAATAGTTTCTTCATTATTGATTACTCCGCGCCAAAAATTGGTAGTTTAACAAGTTCTAATGTCGCTTGTTTACGCGCCATACGGATAACTTCTTTAACAGGTTTTAGGTATTCTTCACCTAATTCTTTCCACTGTTTAGTGTTGTTATCCCACACCCACGCGTGCTTAAGGTCAAAAGACTGAGCTACGTAAGTGATACGACCTAAACGACCGAAGTCAACGTTGATGCTCTTACCATCGATCTCAAGAGTACCTTGAGAAGCAGTTACAGCTGAGCTGTATGCAGTTTCAACAGTGTAAGCTTCAAGAACTTGGCGGAATTTTTCAGATGTAGTAACTGAAGCTGACGCCATGATGTCACGAAGTCTTTCAACACGTGCTAGACGGTTTTCAAGATTGAACGGAACGTCCGCTTTGATGAATTGCTCAAGCGTATCGATCATGCGATACATCAAAGGCACAACGTTTTGTTTCGTGTTATCGATAGTTGCGATTTGACGGTCAAACGATTCGATTGAAGCGTTTTGGTCAGCGACCAAACGTGCTACGTGATCGTTGTAAACCTTCATTAGCTCAGTTTCGTCAACAACGCTACGGTACTCAGCGATTAGCTCTTGAGTTTGACCATATACATTGTCAATTTTAGTTTGAGACTTAACAGCAGCCTTTTGAATTTGTTGACCTGCATCTTGCACATCTTTCAAAGGATCTGCAATCACATTGCTGCTTGCAAATGCAAAAGCGCCAACCAACGCTGATGCTACAAGACTCTTTCTGATTTTAACAGACATAGTTCCCAACCAATTAAGTAATGTTACTTTTATAATTTAATTACCCTCCGAAGAGGACAACCCTGATATCTTTTAATAGATATCAACCCTCCAATAATGCTAAATGCATCTGAGTCTGTCAACTTGATGTTCGGCTTTCATCGGAAAAATTTGGTGACTCGTCGTTGATATGAAAATAACCAAAACAACGAATTAACAAAAATATAACAGCCACACATCTGTAAGGCTTCTATAGCCCTTTAGTAACAATCATCACATTCATATTCCGTTCAAACTTAAACATAAATGTAACATTTATTGAAATCAAAAAGCGGTAAAGAAAAATGAAAAAAAAATTCAGTTTTTTCATCTAAAAAATCTAATTAGAAGAATTTTTATGCATTTACAGGCAGGGAATGTTTAATAAGCAAGCAAACTGCTTACTAAACATTAAACGGGATTTAATCTTGACTTATAACTGCCGCCATTAGAACACGGCGCGGTCTTTTACTAGCTTAGCTAATGAGATAACTGAATCAACCTCAAGCTTTTCAAATATTTTTGTTTTGTAAGTACTGACGGTCTTGTTACTGATGAAAAGTTTTTCACCAATGTCTTTATTCGATAGCCCTTGCAATAGGTAATTCATTACGGCGAGTTCACGCTCAGTGAGTAACTCGTCAATGTCTTTTTCAGAAGCAATTAAATGCTCTTGCGGAAAAAAGGTGTAACCACGCAAGATCATTTCAACTGCAGAAGAAATATCTTCAAGGCTTTCAGCTTTGTTAACGAAGCCTTGCGCTCCCAACTTTGCTGCAGTGCGTATAATATGCTTATCTTGCTTAGCTGATAAGAATAACACTTTGCCAGTAAACCCTGCACTAACAGCCCGCTTGTATAAGCTAAAACCATCTGAGTCTTCTAACTCAATATCTAATATAGCTAACGCGACATTATTAGCTTTTAAAAATTGTAGTGCTTCTTTTTGACTTCCAACAGCTTGAACTTCGTTAACTAAGGTCGATTTGGATAAAACCATTTTAATTGCTGTTGCCACCATCGGGTGATCGTCTACCAAAAGTATATTATTTCCTATGCTCATCAATTAGCAAACCTTCATTATATCTATCAAACGAGTATTTTATTGCTCATTTAAATTACCGCTGTCTTATATATCACTAAGTTTAGCGGGAAATTCAGATGTTGGTAAAAAAATCTACAATCTCTGAAAATGAGTACTAAATTTTCTCGTTAGATCAAATTCTTCACTTACACAACGATCAATGTCATGTTTAATTAACTAAGTCTAAGAGCATATAGTACTTTAGATACCGAGAGTAGCTTTAAAGGAATAGTTGAGAAAGTTCTAGAAGAATTACCTATTAAAAAAGGCTAACACAATACTTTAGGTTTAAATAGGTTTAGGTACAACTGTATGATATTTGGGGAGTAAATGAATTTTGGTGAAACAGAAACTGTTTCACCAAAATGCTTAGGTTCACATAATAAATTATGCTACTTCTACGTTCTCAGCTTCAGGGCCTTTTTGACCTTGTTTGATGCCGAAAGATACTTGCTGGCCTTCGCTTAGAGTGCGGAAGCCTGTACCTGTGATAGCGCTGAAGTGTACGAATACATCAGGGCCATTTTCTTGTTCAATGAAACCGAAACCTTTAGCTTCGTTGAAGAACTTAACTTTACCAGTAACCGTGTTTGACATACCAAATTTTCCTGTAAGTCAATTATTAAAATTCAGCCATAATGGCTCTATCCTCCCTGAGTGAATGCCCAATAAACTTGGGGTAAAGTACAGGAAGAACCAATAACCAAACCGGTAACCGTACAGCCGCACATTATCCGTAAATTCAATACGCAAAAACTCAAAGCAATTTAAGACTAACACATTAAATAGCTTTTAGCTCTATTAATCGAAAATAATTTTAAGGTCAACCGCTCAAACAAAAATATATGACAGTACTATTTATAAACAATTAATTATAAATGAAAAAAGCCCATCAAATAGATGGGCTTTTTATTCTCGATTTAGACCTTGCTAAAACTTACTTAACTTGCCAGTCCATTTGTGCTTCTGCTTTGATTGGCACCACTTCTGAATCGCCTAGTTTATAGCTGGCTGGTACTGTCCAGCTCTCTTTTACTAGTGTAATGGTATCTTGGTTTCGAGGCATACCGTAAAAGTCAGGACCGAAGTGACTCGCGAAACCTTCAAGCTTGTCTAAAGCACCTGCTTCTTCAAACGCTTCAGCATAAAGCTCAATAGCTGCATGTGCAGTATATGCACCAGCACAACCACAGGCCGCTTCTTTTTTGTCTTTGTAATGTGGTGCAGAATCAGTACCTAAGAAGAACTTTTTGCTACCGCTTGTTGCAGCACCAATTAGCGCTTGCTGGTGAATGTTACGCTTTAGAATAGGTAAGCAGTAATAATGCGGGCGAATACCACCTGCTAGCATATGATTACGGTTATAAAGAAGGTGATGAGCAGTAATGGTTGCAGCAACATTCTCTGGTGCATTATTAACAAACTCTACTGCATCTTTCGTGGTGATGTGCTCAAGCACAATTTTAAGACTCGGGAAGTCATTTACTACATCCGCTAAAATTGTATCTAAGAAGACCTTCTCACGGTCAAAAATATCAATTGATGAATCGGTTACTTCACCATGTACTAACAGTAACATCCCTACTTCTTGCATTGCCTCAAGTACAGGGTAAATATTCTTAACTGATGTCACACCAGAATCTGAGTTGGTCGTCGCGCCAGCTGGGTACAGTTTAGCAGCAACAATTTTACCTGTTGCCTTAGCTTTTTTAATTTCTTCTGGCGTAGTTTTATCTGTTAGGTAAAGCACCATTAATGGTTCGAAGTTACCTTGTGGGCCCGCAGCTTTAATTCGCTCATAGTAAGATAATGCAGTGTCTGTACAAGTTGCCGGTGGAACAAGGTTAGGCATGATGATTGCTCGCCCCATGTAACGGCTTGCATCACGAACGGTATCAACGAGTTGCTCACCATCACGTAAATGAATGTGCCAATCATCTGGGCGTGTAATTGTTAGAGTTTGCATCGAATTTAAATCTGACATTGCTTGTTTCCACGGCTAAAGTTAGGGGGATAGCATAAACATTGAGCAAATAACCTCGCTTATTTACCCAAGTTCATTTTCAGGTGCCTAGTTTACACCAGTATACGTTTTTTTTGAAAATAACTTTGTGGATAGTTTGATAGTAGGTTAACGTAATAAATTAATACAACATTTTGGTTACCTTTTATTCTATGCCTAAGAGTTTAGACACGGCTTTTGCACTTGAAGTCAAAACAGACCAATTACATATTATTAATCAGTTCTCATCATCTCTAATGCAGTTAGATACAGTTGAAGAGTTACTCGAATATGTTACATCAGAGGTAGTGAGCCGCCTGGGCTTTATAGAGTGTGTCATTTACCTAGCAGACGATAAAACACGTACCCTAAAAGAAATGGCGTCTATTGGCACGGCAAGTAGCCATGATACTTACCATATCGACCGAACAGAAATTAGCTTTGATCAAGGTATTACGGGTTATGTCGCAAGCACTGGCAAACCCTTAATGATTGGCGATGTCAGTCAAGACCCGCGTTATATTGCTGATTCTCGCCCTGCGTTATCTGAGCTTTGCGTACCATTAGTTTACAAAGAAAAAGTACTGGGTGTCATTGACTGTGAGCACCCGCAAAAACATTACTACAATGATACGCATTTAGAGATTTTATCAACTGTCGCCCACTTACTCAGTGCCAAGATAAATCAAGTTCGCACCGTAGAAGACTTACAGCAAACTGTGATGCAGTTAAACGATGCACAAAAGCTAGAACGCTCGATGCTGCAAATCGCTAACTTAACCTATCAATCAAGCGAGCTAGATAGCTTCTTTGAATCTTTACACGGCATTATTACCTCTTTACTGAGGGCTGATAACTTCTTTATTGGCCTGTATGACAAGCAACTCGATGTGCTTGATTTAGTTTATATTATCGAAGAAGGCGTGCGTTCTAACGCCCATAAGAAAATATCGAAAGAACAACTAAAAGACACCGCATCTTATTATTTATTAAACATCGACCAATCTTTACTTTTTACGAAAGAAGAATTTCAACAACACATTGATGCGGGTCATTTTAAAATGGTTGGTCGTCAGGCCGAGTCTTGGCTAGGGGTGCCATTTAAAGTAAATGAGCGTATTAGTGGTGTTATCGCCGTACAAAGTTACAGTAAAAGCTATCACTATGACGAACATGACCGTGCCTTACTCACGTATGTGAGCCGCCAAATTAGCATGGCGATAGACCGCCAATTATCAAGACAAGAGCTTGAGCACCGAGCTCTTCACGACGAATTAACCGGCCTTGCTAACCGCTCGTTATTAATAGAGCGTATTAAACATGCGATCCTTCGTCTGGCAAGAGCAGATAAGCGCCACCAACATGCCCTGCTCTATCTAGACTTTGACCGTTTTAAAAGTATCAATGATTCATTAGGTCATGAGGTTGGTGACCACTTTTTGGTCAAAATCTGTGAGTTAATCTTAGGTACCATCCGCAATACCGATACCTTTGCCCGCTTAGGGGGCGATGAGTTTGCCATTTTTATGGAGAACATCACCGATAAACAACAAATTAAAGATGCCCTTGAACGAATTCAACAGGTTCTCGCTGAGCCTCTTGATATTGATGGCCACTTACTTCAGGCATCCACAAGTATTGGTGTTGCGTTTTGTGAAAGTAGTCGCGATCAAGCTTATAAGCTATTACAGCATGCTGATGCTGCAATGTACGAGGCGAAGTCATCAGGCCGCGGTAAAGTTAAGTTTTTTAACAATACCATGCGTAAAAAGCTCAAAAATCATGCGGATATAGAAAATGATTTACAGCATGGTATTGAACATGACGACTTTGAACTTTACTACCAGCCAATTTTTACCATTCAAGATGCACAGGTTGTCGGCTTTGAGGCGCTTGTGCGTTGGCACCACCCAAGTAAAGGCTTTGTCTCGCCAAATGATTTTATACCCGTTGCAGAAGACACAGGCCAAATTATTAACTTAGATTTACACTTGCTTGAACTCGCGGCAAAGCAAATCGCACTGTGGGCAAGTAAAGGTAAAGCGTTTGGCCGAATTACCGTGAATGTGTCATCACGTCATTTTGCAAGTCTCGACTTCGTCGCGCAAATCCATGCTTTGTACTCTAAATACAAACTCCCTTTAGGCTCGCTGTGCTTAGAAATCACTGAATCTGGGCTAATTGGTAATTTAGAGCTAGCAACAAAAATTATTAAAGGCCTTGAGCCTCTTGAAGTTAAACTGTGCTTAGATGATTTTGGTACTGGCTACTCAGCGCTTGGTTATTTACACCAATTACCTATCCATATTTTAAAAATCGATAAAAGCTTTATCGATCATTTAAATAAAGCACACAACCCCTTGGTGGATGCCATATTATCGTTAGCACAGTCGTTAAAACTCGATGTTGTTGCGGAAGGGATTGAAACAGAAAAACAATTGGCAATCTTAAAACAAACGCAATGTAAGTTTGGTCAAGGCTTCTTAAAAGCGAAACCAATGCCAGCCAGCGAAGCAGAAAAAGTCATCACTCACGGATTGGTATAAGCTAGTATAAAAAAGCCTTGCAAATGCAAGGCTTTATTTATTTCAACTTGGCAAGAAGTTACAGCTCTCCGGGGGCGAAATTATCAACGGCTATCGCTTGTTTACGTAGCTCATTGGCTTGATTCATACGCTCTGCAACGGTTTCGTTTATCAAGTTTTTCTCTGCCGCTGCGGCAATTGCACCCTCAAGTTCAAGGTTTTTGGCAATAGTGCCTTCTTTTTGCCATTTACGAAGCTGCTTAAAGTCTTCATGGGTGTCAATCATGGCTAAAAAGGCATTTTCCATGACACCCGTGCCTGCATTTTCATCAACATAACAAAGATGGGTTAATCTGTCTCTAAAGACCCCTGGTTTGCTCATGTGCTCACACATTGTTTGTGCTAACTCATCGCTTGGACGGTGGTAATGATTACCCAGAGGGAACACAATACGTTTTAGTAAAAAATTAACCACTGGGTTAGAGAAGTTTTTAAAGAAGCCATCGAATGCTTGACCAATGCAGAATAACGAATGCTCAACGGCATATTGCACAAATGGTAGGTCAGCTTGCTGGCGTCCTTCATCTTCGTAGCGTTTCAATACACATGAAGCAAGATATAAGTGGCTAAGCACATCACCTAGACGCGCCGAAATCATCTCTTTGCGCTTTAACTCACCACCTAATACTAGCATCGCAACATCAGTACAAAATGCTAAACCACGACTCATGCGGCTCAACTGTTTGTAGTAAACAGTGGTTGCGCCACACACAGGAGCTTTAGCGAAGTAACTGCGCGTTAAACCGTGCACAAATGCCATACCAGCATTACTGCCAGCAAATAAAATATGTTGCAGCAGTAATGAGTCAAATTCTTTTAAAGCAACATCTTGGTCTTCCATTGCTGCTGCTTCCATTTCTTTTAAAACAAATGGATGACAACGAGTGGCACCTTGACCAAATATCATCAAGTTACGAGTCAGAATATTTGCACCTTCAACGGTAATCGATACCGGGATCCCCATATAGCCATGGGCTAAATAGTTATTCGGCCCGACTTGAATACCTTTACCTGAATGAATGTCCATCGCGTCGTTCATAACTGTACGGCCCATTTCAGTCATATGGTACTTAGCTATAGCGGTAACCACAGATGGACTTAGTTTTAAATCAATCGCCCCTGCGGTCATTAGCCTCGCTGATTCTAAGGTGTAAGTTAAACCACCAATGCGAGCGAGTGCTTCTTGAACACCTTCAAATTGGCCAATCGACACACCAAATTGTTGGCGAACGGTTGCATAGGCTGATGTCATTCTTGAAGCCAAGTGACCTGTTGCCGTACTAAGTGCCGGTAACGAAATACCGCGGCCCGCACTTAAACATTCAACTAACATGCGCCAACCTCTACCTGCGCCCTTTTCGCCACCGATGATCCAATCAAGCGGAATAAACACATCTTTACCGTACGTTGTGCCATTCATAAATGCCATGTTTAACGGGTAATGACGCTCACCTGTTTGCACACCTTCGTGATCTGTCGGAATAAGTGCACACGTGATACCAAGCTCTTTTTTATCACCCAATAAACCTTCAGGATCGTACATTTTAAATGCAAGACCCAGTACTGTGGCGATTGGCGCAAGGGTGATATAACGTTTTGACCAGTTAAGTTTTAAGCCAATCACTTCTTCACCGTTATGCATGCCCTTACAAACCACCCCAGTATCAGGAATACTGCCTGCATCAGACCCAGCCTCAGGGCCCGTTAATGCAAAACAAGGCACATCATCGCCCTTAGCTAGGCTTGGCAACCAACGCTCTTGTTGCTCTTTGGTACCGTAATGAAGAAGCAATTCGCCAGGACCTAAGCTATTGGGGACCATAACGGTGACCGCAGCGGTTAAGCTCTTAGTGGCAATTTTCGATACAATGGTTGAATTAGCAATGGCTGAAAACTCTCGGCCACCAAATTCTTCAGGAATGATTAGTGCAAAAAATCCTTCTTTTTTTAGGTAGTCCCACACTTCTTTTGGTAGGTCTTTATCTTTTTGCACGATTTGATAATCATCAAGCATGGCTAGCAAAGTTTCGACTTGCTCACCCATAAATGCGCGCTCTTTTTCGCTGAGTTCAGGTTTAGGAAAACGATGCAGCTTTTGCCAATCAGGGTTACCACTGAATAACTCACCGTCCCACCAAACATCACCCGCTTCCATAGCTTCACGTTCTGTTTGCGATAACGGCGGCAAAACTTTTTTAAATAGTCTAAACGTAGGTCGTGTGACAAGATTGATGCGAATGTCTTTCACAGCAAAAATTACAATCACAGCAACTAGTAACAGAATGATTACGGTCGTCATTGTGCAATCCTTTTATTTTATTTAACTGGTTCAAGTATGACTGATCGTGCCATAAATACAACGTAAGCAGCGCTTACTTAGCTTGTTTTCAACTAGGCAGTTTGTTGTTTACTAAGACACTGCTATTATGCATGAGCAATAAATAACAATAAACTTCTAGGGAACGTTATGAAAAAGACTCCATTTAAGCTCAGCATCAGCGCGCTTATGGTCGCCAGTGCACTTGCACTTACAGGCTGTAATGATGACGCTGCGAGCACTAAAACAACGACTGCTGAAGTCAAAACAAGCCAAGTAACCGCACAAGATGCCGCTAAATTTATCGCCGATACTGAAAAAGAATTAAGCGCGCTTTATTTAGAAGCAAGCCGTGCTGAGTGGATTTATGCCAACTTCATCACCCATGATACTGCTGAACTATCTGCCGAAGTAAATCGCAAAATGACAGAAGCTGTGGTTCGTCTTGCTAATGAAGCCGCAAAGTTCGATAGTTTAGAGCTTGATTACGATGCACGTCGTAAACTCGATAAACTTAAACTCGCACTTACCTTACCTGCACCACAAGATGCTGAAAAAACAGCTAAGCTCTCACAATTAGTGGCTGAGCTAGGGGGTATTTATGGTAAAGGTAAATACTGTAAAGAAGATGGTAGCTGTTTAAGCCTTGGCGAGATGACTGCTAAAATGGCAACGAGCCGTGATTACAATGAATTGCTTGATTTATGGCAAGGCTGGCGACAAGTTTCAAAATCTATGCGCCCGCTTTATGAGCAACAAGTTGCACTCACCAATGAAGGTGCAAAAGAGCTAGGTTATGCAGATACAGGTGCTATGTGGCGTAGTAAATACGACATGCCAGCCGATGATTTTGCAAAAGAACTCGACCGCATTTGGGGCCAAGTTAAACCGCTATATGATTCATTACATTGTCATGTTCGTGCCAAGCTAGGTGAAAAATATGGCGAAGATAAAGTCCCGCAAGATCAACCTATCCCAGCTCACCTTCTAGGTAATATGTGGGCCCAAACATGGGGTAACATTTACGACGTTGTTGCACCAGAAAATGCCGATCCTGGTTATGATGTAACAGAACTATTAGCTGAACACGATTACGACGAACTTAAAATGGTACGTGGTGCTGAGAAGTTCTTCACCTCAATGGGCTTTGCACCACTGCCTGATACCTTCTATGAGCGCTCGCTATTCACTAAACCGCAAGACCGTGACGTACAATGTCATGCATCTGCATGGAATATTGATAGCAAAGACGACCTACGTATTAAGATGTGTATTCAACGCACAGGTGAAGAATTCTCTGTTATTCACCATGAACTAGGGCATAACTTCTACCAACGCGCCTACAACACACAGCCTATTTATTATCAAGAAAGTGCGAACGATGGTTTCCACGAAGCGATTGGTGACACCATTGCACTTTCTGTAACGCCAGGTTATTTAAAAGAAATTGGTTTATTAGACGACGTGCCTGATGAATCTAAAGATATCGGCCTGTTAATGAAAATGGCATTAGACAAAGTAGCATTTATCCCATTTGGTTTATTAGTAGACCAATGGCGCTGGAAAGTTTTCTCAGGTGAAGTAACGCCAGAGAACTACAACAAAGCGTGGTGGGAATTACGTGAAAAATACCAAGGTGTACAAGCGCCTATCGCACGTAGCGAAGCAGACTTCGATCCAGGTGCTAAGTATCACGTACCAGGCAACACGCCTTACACACGTTATTTCTTAGCGCACATTTTACAATTCGACTTCCACAGAAGTTTATGTGAAATTGCCGGTAACGAAGAAGCGATTCACCGTTGTTCTGTATACAACTCTGCTGAGGCTGGTGAAAAACTAAATGCTATGTTAGAAATGGGCTCAAGCCGCCCATGGCAAGAAGCACTTGCGACAATCACTGGTAAAGAAGAAATGGATGCAACAGCAATCTTAGATTACTTTGCACCGTTACAAAAATACCTTGATGAGCAAAATGAAGGCCGCCAGTGCGGTTGGTAATGATAAAAACGAAAAAGCCCGCATAATGCGGGCTTTTTTATATCATCAAATTAATGATTAAAACTGTAAGCTTAGGTTTGCAAAGTATGCATCGTAGTCTGAGTCATCCCAGTTGTTTGCATAACCAGCTTTTAAGCCAACGTTTTTATTAAAGAAGTGCTGAGCACCAAAGCTGTAGTCATCTTCTTTATTAAACGTTACAAATACTGATGTTGCTTTAGAGAAGTAGTAGTTAGAACCTAGTTCCCAAGAGCTACCACTATCATCAGTATCAGCAATTGTACCTTCAATCGTTAGGTAATTACCTTGTTGAAGATCCATAAAGTATTTAGCGCTAACCGCACGATAATCAAACTCGTCGTCTGCAGTGAACGTGAAACCTAAGTAATCAGTGCTGTTAATTTGATGATTGTACTTAAGGTCGAACATTACATAGTTATCACCATCTTCAACGTCAGTGAAAGTCGCTTTTAGAAGAAGGTTAGGGTTAAAGAAGTAACCCGCAGACACATTGAATAAATCAGTGTCTGAACCGTAATCGTAATTGCTGTAACCCGCACCGATTACAAAATCTTGTACGAAGTACTCACCGCCGATGTTAGTCACATCACCAAAGTCATCATCTGCGTACGAACCAAACACGTTAGTTGTTCTGTTGATGTATTCAAACTGGTCGTATGGACCCATCGTTTTCTTTGGTGCGAAGTAATAAGTTGAATCAACACTTACAGTGTCGTTGCCATCGGTGTCCTTGTATCCTAAATGGCTAATTGATTGGTAACTATCCGCAGCAGTCGCGGCAGTTGACAGAAGCATACTCGAAATAATAACTGCTAACTTTTTCATAAACAGATTTCCCTATTAACATTGTTTCATTGCTGTTGAAAACTAGCCTGATGGCTAAGTTGGGCACATGCTAACGTCAGAAAACTGAATGGAAACTTAACTAAGCGTTTGTTTTTACTTGATTAATTGTAATAAAGTGTCGGTAAATGTAAAGAAAAAGTTGGCCAAAACTTTCATCTTTTAGCCAACTTTTAATAAAAAAACAAGATTTGTCAGTACTTTATAAAGCAAATTGACTTATAATTCTATAAACCTCATTAATGTTATCTCCTGCTTTAAAGTCTTTACTGATTGGCGTTGGATCTGAACCAACCCAAATTTTCAGTTCAGCATCTAGGTCAAAATGCCCGGCACTTTCTTTACTAAACTTAGTAATTTTTGAGTAAGCAATACTCAGCATTTCAACTTTAGAACCGGTAACACCTTGTTTATCTATGATAATTAATCTTTTATTAGTAAAGATGAACATATCACGAATAACTTTATAGGCTTTTTGAACTGTTTCACCATCAATCAATGTATTAGCAAGCAGCTCTTCTAAGTCGTCGTTATCGACTTCACTTGCATTACCCATTAATCCACTTAATAGACCCATAACTAGCTCTCCTTATGAAAAATTTGATTTTCGAGTGTGTGACCATTTACCAGTTGACGATACTGCCAACCTTGCTGATAACAAAATTGTAGAAGATTGATGTCAAAAGGCTCAGCGGTTTTCTCAAACTCGATCACATATTCTTTTGCTTGGCTCATATAAACATGATGTACATGGGCAAGGCCAGCAAGCTTTGCTTCTACATCATCATAGTGTTGATTTAACTGCAGCGTAATAAAGTGTTTATTATCTTGCGTGCTAGAACGGGCTTGATGCTCACTTAACACCCCTTTATCGAGGTGTAAAACTTGTGAGCATAAACGCTCAAGCTCAGTTAAGTCATGGGAGCTTAAAATAAATGTTGCTTCGTTACTTAAAGAACTTACCAGCTCCCTTACCTCACGAGCATGAATTGGATCAAGGCCTGCAGTTGCTTCATCAAGCATCACTATTTCAGGTGAGCCAATTAATGCCTGTGCAATCGTCACTCGCTTACGCATACCATGAGAAAGATCATCTGGTCGTTGCTTAGCCACTTCTGATAAACCAACCAACTCTAAGACGCGAGCCGTTTCTTTTTTACGAACCGCACCACTGAGCCCTTGTAATTGGCCATAAAAGTTAAGTTGATGCGCAATACTAAAACGAGGATCAAGCTGGGCATCTTGCGGTAACGCGGTTAGCTTACCAAATAACGCCGCACTGCCTGGGGTATACCCCATTACCGATAGCTTTCCTGAGCTAGGTAAAATATAGCCACATAACAAACTGAATAACGTTGTTTTACCTGCACCATTAGGACCAACTAGCGCTACCGGTGCCCCTTTGTTTATCTCAAAGCTAACGTTATCGAGCGCTCGCTTAGCCCCGTAGTTTTTTGACAAGCCTTGTGCTTGAATTAAAACGGTCATAATGAGCTCCTTGCAAAAATTCGTTCACCAGCAACCAGTAGCACTGCCGTTTGTAAAAGTGGTAAACCAAGAGCCAGTGTCACACCTGCACGTTGACCTGCCATTAAATCAAGTTGATAGCCCGGAAATATGTAATTTAAAACCTCAAACGCAGGCCATTGCCATGTTAGTAAGCCAATCACAATATTACCGCCAGCAAAAAACAAAATAGCCAAAACAAACGCAAGACGCGATGAACGGGCAAATGTATTTAAAAAGCTCATCAAGGCATTAAATGGCATAACTGCAACAAGCAAATAAAATAACAACATAAAGCTTCGCGATAAGCCAGAAAGCAGTAAACTTGGCTCACGATAGCCAAGCATTGCAACCGTTGCCATCAAGGTAACAAACAACAATGCCGCTAAGATGAGTAGCTGTCCCAAAAAGCGGCCAATAATAATTTCTGAACGAGTCGCTCTTAGCGATAAAAAGCGTAACGTACCTCGCTGTCTGTCGCCCACTGTTTGGTCACTACATAAAAACAAACAAAAGCTTGGGAAACTAAATAAGGCAACCAGCCAATAAACGGCAAGTTCAGATTCAGGCCAATCAAGTAATTTACTGATACCAATGGCGCCAAATGCTTGCCTTGCAAAGTCGGCAAAATCAGGTGAGCTAATCAAGGTCACAGATTGGGCAATGGGATAGCGTAAAATAAGTAGCCAACAAATGGCAAAAGCGGCAACCGCCAACAAACCACGTTTGGTCAGAAATAGTCGTACCAGCTCAAATTGGGCAATTTGTGCAAGACGTTTAGGATGTAACTGCGTCACTCATAATCCTTAATGAATTTTATTATTAGAATTACACTAAGTTGAAACAGCTTGAATTACCAGAAAAAAAAGACCCGACAAGCGGGTCTTATGTAACAAAGTATAAACTTTTAACCTAGAGGTGGCTTTCGTACACTGCAAGCGCTTGGTCAAGATCGGCAAGTAAATCAGCCACATCTTCGAGACCAATGTGTAGCCTTATTACCGGGCCTTGTGACCAACCTGTTTCAGAACGAAGCCCTTTCATGCTCAGGTTTGCCGTGACCAAGCTCTCATAGCCGCCCCAAGAAAAGCCCATTTTAAAATGGTGCAGGCTATCTAAGAACGCATCAATTGCTTGTTGATTACCCTGCTTCATTACAAATGAAAATAAGCCGTTACTGCCATCAAAATCTCGCTTAAAGAACTCATGACCCGGGCACGTTGCAAAAGCAGGATGGCGAATATGATCAACCAATGGGTGTGTTTCAAGCCATTTAGCTACTTCGATGGCGGCTTGTTCATGCTGTTTTAAACGCACAGCCATAGTACGCAGACCACGCAGCGCTAAATAAGCATCATCCGCAGAGGTGCATTGCCCTAGTAGGTATGAATTTTCTCGAAGGGTTGGCCAATACTTTTTATTAGCGACCGCCACACCCATCATCACATCAGAGTGACCAACAATGTATTTTGTCGCTGCTTGAATACTAATATCTACGCCATGCTCAAGCGGTCTAAAATGCAGACCATTACCCCAGGTGTTATCTAGCATGGTCATTACACCGCGCTCATTAGCCTTAGCAACCATGGCTGGCACATCTTGTACTTCCATAGTGATTGAGCCTGGTGATTCTAAAAACAATACGCGAGTGTTATCTTTAATAAGCTCACTAATTCCTGCGCCAATTCCCGGTGGGTAATAGGTTGTTTCAATACCTAATCCAGCCAGTATTTTGTCGCAAAAATCACGGGTTGGCTCGTAAGCGGTATCCACCATTAAAATATGATCGCCTGTTTTTACAAACGATAGCAGCGCATTGCTTATTGCAGCCGCACCTGATGGATAGAGCGCACAGCCTTCGCCGCCTTCAAGTTCAGCAATCGCTTCTTGCAGAGCAAAATGTGTCGTCGTACCGCGACGGCCATAAAATAACGTTTTGTCGCCTCGTTTCTTCGCCGCTGCTTTTAAATCAGCCACTGAATCGAATACCACTGTTGATGCACGTTGCACCACAGGGTTCACAACCCCTTGTGTATATGCTTTTTTACGCCCTGCAGAGACGATTTGGGTATTTTTATTTGTCTTTGTCATAATTTGTCCAAGCTGTGCTTTACAGGTTGCGCCAGTGCTCAACCAAAAATCGAGAAATAGAATCTTGTCGGGTTAGTTTAAGGTGGCTGCCCTGCTCATGCCATTGGCCAAATTCATTAAGTTCAGCACGGCTAAACCATCTTGCATCGTCTAACTCGTCTTTATCTACCTGAATATCTTCTGAAACCGCTGTGGCCATAAAGCCAAACATGATTGATGATGGAAATGGCCAAGGCTGTGACGCGATATATTGAATATCTGTCACCGCAACACCGGCTTCTTCCATGACTTCGCGGGCAACGGCCTGCTCTAGTGTTTCACCTGGGTCAACAAAACCAGCAAGAGTTGAAAAAACACCGTCAGGCCAGCTTGCTTGACGGCCTAGTAAGCAGCGCTCAACTCCATCTGAAAAGGTTTTAGTCACGATCATAATCACCGCAGGATCAGTTCGCGGAAAAGTTTGATGCTGGCAAGTTTGGTTCTCACATAAACGTGAATGCCCTGCTTCAACCATGTTATTTTCATGACCACAACGACCACAAAAACGGTGCGTTGCGTGCCAAAAACACAAGCCCCTTGCCAGTGCGGCAATCGAGCCTTGTTTTAGCTCAACTTGTGGGCCTAACTTGCGAATATCAACAAATTCAGCGCCATTAAGCATAGGCTCAATGAGTGAGTCTGGAACATGGCTGACATCTAAAGCAAAATGCGCCACATCATCGTCGTCTAAACCCAATAAAATGCCTTTTGATAAATCGAGATGATCCACTTGAGATAAGCGTAAATAACACACTTCAGGACTGTCTTTAACAAATAAACTTTGATTGTTATTGACCAATAACCAGCGACTCTGAGAATTCATTTGAGCCTTTAACCACTTTGGATCTTTACGGCGATTTGATGCACGATCCAATGGCATTTGAGAGTAATTCAGCATGGCGTTCCTTGAAAATAGTTTACTCGCTAAAACTACCATAAGCGGATAATAAACCCAATTTATTACAGGCATAAAAAAAGCCCAAACTGGGCTTTTTTATTCTCTCTCACAATTTTACAAGGTCGCTAAATGCGCTTGTAGTTTTTGGTTCTCAGCTTCAATATGCTGATAGAACTCTAAATCTTCTAATTTACTCGCGGCAGCTTTATCAATGATGATCACCGCATCTTTATGAAGTTGCAGTGCTGAAGCTGGGCATTTAGCCATTAACGGGCCTTCTACCATGGCATGAACGGCATCCGCTTTACTTGCACCCGTTGCTAAAAGCACAACTTTTTTGGCTTCTAAAATAGTGCCAATGCCCATAGTGATTGATAAATGCGGTTGATATTCGCCTTCTGCAAAAAATCGTGCATTGTCTTCAATCGTCGCTTTCGTCAGTGTTTTTACACGGGTGCGTGATGTCAAACCTGATGAAGGTTCGTTAAAACCGATGTGACCATTACGGCCAATACCAAGTAGTTGTACGTCAACACCACCAGCCGCTGTGATTTTTTGCTCATATTCAGTACAAGCAACAAGCGGATTTACTGCATCACCCGGCGGTACATGGGTGTTTTGTTTGTCGATATCAACATGGTTAAACAGCTGCTCATTCATAAAGTAACGGTAACTTTGAGGATGCTCGCCAGTTAAACCTAAGTATTCGTCTAAGTTAAATGTTGTCGCTTGGCTAAACGAAATATCGCCAGCTTTATTTTTTTCGATCAGTTGTTGGTACAAAGCAACAGGTGTTGAACCTGTGGCAAGACCGAGTACCGAGGCTGGTTTTTTTAGTAATTGTTTAGCAAAGATGTTGGCACCATACGCTGCAACTTGGGCTGCATCATCAAGAATCACTATTTGCATATCGATTAGCTCTAATTATAAGTTGGAAAAAAATGGGACCTAAAACCCAACCCCACGTGCAATCGAGCTGGGTTTTAGATCAAACCACTGCCAGGATACGATGCAGTAGCTACAACCATTATGACAACGCTGTCATTATCACTTCTAGTTTTATCTTTGTAAAGTAAAAGTGAATAAAAAATTACTCTTTCTGTTAGTGTTTAATAATTATCAAACACTAACAAAGATCTTACGGCGATACATCCAATGCAATACCAGCATTTGTACTGCTAATAACGCAATCACCGCCATCAGGGGTTGCCATGCCGCTGGCACAGCTCGAACCACCCCACCAAATACGCTTTGGCTTACATAACCCCAATTCACTAGACTTGACGCTAAATAAATAATAATCGAGTTTGCACCTATGATCACAAATGGATACGCAGCGCATTGCCCCGGTAAAATATCAACCAGTGCATAAAATACGGCGAGCAATATGGCACTCCAGCCAACGGTTACAAGCACAAATGAGCTGGTCCAAAGTTCTTTATTTACTGGGAACTGTAAATCCCATAACCAGCCTAAGCATACACTTACCACACCTGCGGCGAACAATAAGGCGGTCATTTTCCACTCGCCAATTTGCTGAGCACGTGCCACTAATTGACCTGCAAACACGCCCATTAATGCATTAACTATCGCAGGGATATTCGACAACACACCTTCTGGGTCTACTACACGGTTTTGATAACTAATCCCCGGCAGTAAGTGTGCATCAAACCATGCATTCCAACTCCCTGCTGCTGAAAGGTCACCAGCACTGCCACCCGGCACTGGAACAAAACAAAGTAGTAACCAATAACCCACTAAAATAGCCGCAGCGGTAATAATTTGTGTTCGTAAACCAGTATGCCAAACCAACATTGCACAGAAGAACCACGCAATAGCGATGCGGCCAAGCACACTGGCATAGCGAATTTCATCTAACGCCATCGGCATCCCTGTGCCCCAGCCGTGGTTATACAAAATACCTAATAAACACAATAGTAAAAGACGTTTACCCGCCTTACGGTAATACACTTTGCGCTCATCAAACGGTAAATGGTCAATGCGTTTCGGGGCTAACCCCATCGCAACACCCGATAAGAATATAAACAATGGGAAAATCAAATCGTAAAATGTGAAGCCATGCCAAACGCTGTGCACTGTGTGTGCTTCAAAAACTTTCCAGCCAGTCCAGCCAGTTAAAACGAAGAGCGCTGCGAATAGTGACTGTCCGCCTAATATCCAAAACATATCCATGCCGCGCAGTGCATCCAGCGATGCCAAACGTTTTCTTGTTGGTTGTGTTGTTGTCATTGTATTACCTTAAATAGAAAAAGCCCCGCGATACAACGGCGGGGTTTTTACCAGGGAAGCTTGTTATAGCGCTTTTCCAGCAATAAAGGTGGCTTGTACATTTTGCTGTGCGTCTAACACCACAAAGTCAGCGTCAAACCCGCTCAGTAAGCGACCTTTTTTATGTAAACCTAAATATTGTGCAGGATAAAGTGATGCCATACGTAAGCTCTCAGCAAGGCTAACATCCAATGTGTTCACTGTGTTGCGCACCGCACTTGCCATATCAAGTACGCTGCCTGCTAATTCACCGGTCGTTGAATTTAATCTATCGCCAGTACGAATAACTTTACGGCCATCAAAGAAATCAAACTCCATATCATCAGTCCCCACAGGTGGCATTGCATCTGTGACTAACATAATTTTTCCGCGCTGTTTGCTGCGAATTGCTAATTTAGCTGATGATGGGTGTACATGGTGACCATCAACAATTAAACCGCACCAGCTGTTATCATCCCAAAGTGCAGCACCCACAACACCAGGCTCTCGCGATGTAAATGCTGACATAGCATTAAATAAGTGGGTAAAACCATCTGCCCCTGCAGCAAGTGCTGCATTTGTGGTCGCAAAGTCTGCATTGGTGTGGCCAATTGATACTTTTACACCACACTCAACCAAGCGCGCGATATCATCAGCACTGACATTCTCAGGTGCTAAGGTAACCATTTTAATGCCTAAGTCTTGGCGGGCATAAATTGCAAATTCTTGCTCTGTAATAGGGCGAATAAATTGCTCGCTGTGGGTGCCTTTTTTCGGCAATGAAAGGTGCGGTCCTTCGAAGTGCACACCCATTACGCCCGGAACACCTTCAGCAATTGCTTGTGCAGTTGCATCGGCCGCTTTTGCCATGACTTCGACTTGGTCAGTGATCAGCGTTGGCATAATCGCTGTTGAACCAAACTGACCGTGTGCTTTGGCTATTCTATCTAAGCAATCTGGCGTTTGTTCAGCGTTAAAAAACGCCCCGCCACCGCCATTCACTTGCACATCAATAAAACCGGGGGCCACTAACCCCGTTAATGCAACGGCATTAGCATCTGCTTCAACACGGTTAAATACACCATTATCGACGCTAAAATATACATCAGATAAAAATTCGTCCCCGGTAAACAATGAACTTGCATGATAAATCGTCATTACAAACTTACCTCTTGGTTTTGTTCAAGCACAGATTGCTGAGCAAAATACACAGCGCCCATTTCCGGTGGTTGAATAGGAGATTCAACGCGTTTCGCAATATCTTCTGCAAGCCATTTATTTAATGGCTCAGCTAAACCGCCAATCATAGATAAACGTGGCGGGTTATTCTCTAATAAGCGCTGCGCTAATTTACTAACGTAATCAGCCCCTTCTTTCACAATCGAAACCGCAACTTTGTCGTTGTTATTAGCTGCTTCAAATACATAGCGGGCTAATTTAGCAAAACTACTCGAAGGCTGACCTGACATTTGCTCAACAATCGCCATTGCATTGTCAGCTGCAAAATGCTCTGTGATCACGTTAGTCAGATTTGTTGCTTCGCCTAGGCCATCAAGGTCTAGTAATGTCGCTTTTATTGCTTCAAGACCCATCCAGGCGCCGCTGCCTTTATCACCTAAGGCAAAGCCATGACCACCAAAGTTAGTTGTGCGACCATTTACACATGAGAAACCACATGAGCCAGTGCCTGTGATGATCACCGCACCATCACTCCCTTCGTGTGCACCGATACAGGCTGTATGTAAGTCGGTGGTGAGGAACATTTGTTTGAATGGATGCTCCCATTCCATAATCTTGTCGTACAAACTTGGCAGGTTTACACCTGCTAAACCTAAGCCGGCATAAAGCTGATGAACGGTTTCAAGCGGTAAACCCGCATCACGAAGTGCTAATTGTGTTGAGACCATAATTGATTCGAGAGTACGTTCCAAACCATGTAATGGATTTGCAGGACCACCTAGGCCAGTTCCTAATACACCTTGTTTAACAGAGTAGATAGTTGCTCGACATTTCGTTCCGCCACCATCAATACCAATAAACAATTGGTCCTCATTCACACTCTTCGCCATCATTTAACGACCCCTAGCCTTCGTTTAGTTTTTGTCTAAATCGCATTATTTTGCTTATCAGAATGCGAAATCATCTCAACCTTTGTTGATTTAATGTTACACAACAAATGACAGCGTTGTCATTATATTTTTTATAAAAATTCGTATAACTTTCATATTTATTTTTAATTAATTGAATTAAAACGCTTTATTTAACAGACAAGAAAATTAGAAACCACATCACAATGTCCTATTACACCTTTATTTATGCTTTTTTGCATAATTTAGTGCGTTGTACGCGCCTATTCCTTTATTTATCATCAAGTGTAGTTAATGTTAGCTTAGCTGAAATAATACTTTAGTTAAACATTTTATTTTTATAGGAATATTTTTTTACCTTGATAACAGCAGTGAATCATCAATACAATGAAATTCAGCGGCGGCTTGCTTTAAAATATCTGCGGTGAGATGCTCTGCTCCATAGACATCACACGGTAGCTGATACTTATTCGCTAAGTGACCAAGTAATAAGGCAAAATCACCATCACCCGAAAGCAATACCAATTTATCGAGCTGCTTGGCATGCTCTAGCATATCAATGGTAATGCCAACATCCCAATCCCCTTTTGCACTGCCATCTTTGCGCTGAATAAAAGGTTTCAGTTTTACCTCAAAACCAATTGCGCGCAGAATATTTTGAAACTGCGATTGCTTTTCATCGCCCCGATATATTGCATACGCAATGGCGCAATCAATTTGGTAGCGTTCGCTCATTTGTGCCCAAAAGGCATTGTAGTCAAAATTTTTCTTGTAGCTTTCTCTACAGGTGTAATAAATGTTTTGTACATCTACAAAGATACCGACTTTTGGCTTATCAACTGCTGACATAACTTTTCTGTATTTAGTGATTTGTGTTCACTGTAGCATATCTAGGTTGATATTTACGAAAAAGTAACCTAAATTGGTTACATAAAACAAAGTAACCAAATTTGGTTACTTATCGCGATGTAACTAAATTAAGTTACTTAATCTAAGGGATCATAATGATTGCGGTGATCAGCGGTGATTTAATTAAATCACAAAAAATTCCACAGCAAGAATACGACGCCATGCTTTATCAGCTTGATCAAAGCTTGCGCTTTGTTGCTAAGCGCTTTAATGCAAGCTTTACCATTTACCGTGGCGATGCATTCCAAATACAGCTAACGGAGCCAGAACTGGTATGTCATGCAGCCATCTTGTTGTATTTGCAAATGAAAGCAGCCAATTACGAGCTGCGACAAAGCTTGGCCATTGGCTCACTCGATAACCCCCGCGCCGATATTAAAACAGC
The DNA here is from genome assembly GCF_005887195.1 of Pseudoalteromonas sp. S1650. Classification (NCBI taxonomy): domain Bacteria; kingdom Pseudomonadati; phylum Pseudomonadota; class Gammaproteobacteria; order Alteromonadales; family Pseudoalteromonadaceae; genus Pseudoalteromonas; species Pseudoalteromonas sp. S1650. The sequence goes on from NZ_PNDF01000076.1 coordinate 28,872, forward strand.
CACAGGCAGTGCTTATACCTTATCAGGCCGTGGTTTAGATAACATGAGCCAGCAACGCTTAGTGTTAAATATTGAAAATAACACCCTTGAAGAAGGCTTTGCGCTTAATATTGCGCTTATTGAAGTCCTGCTTGAAAAAATGAGTCAAAAGCAGGCTAATGCCCTGTTTTATTACTTAACCGCCGAGAACAACAGCCATGCAGAGCTTGCCAAAGAGCTTAATACGAGCCGAGAGAATGTCACTAAGTTACTCAACCTGGCGCATTATCAACTTATCGAGCGCTTTATAAATTACAGCCAAACCACACTCAAAGGATTGTTATGACCAGTTTTGCTCTATTACTCACCGCATTAGTATTGGGCCACTTACTTGCAGACTTTTATTGGCAGCCAATGAGCTGGGTACACGACAGAAACAACCGTCACTTTCGTGCCAGTAAACTCTATTTGCACGTATTAACACACGGCGTGACCTCTTTAGCTGTGCTCACACTATGGGAATACACTTACGGCTGGCAAGAGTTCTCTCGTGTATTGTTAGCAACGGTTGCAATTATGCTAAGCCACTATGTCATTGACTTGGCAAAGTCATATTCAAATAAAGGCGTAGTGCCGTTTTTACTCGACCAGTTGGCGCATCTTGTTGTGATTGTAATGCTAAGCGTTTGGCTTAGTGATAAGAATGAATTTTATAGCTTAGCGTGGCAAAAGCTGATTGCCCTCGATACTTTGTTTGTTATTGCAGCTTATTTATTGGTGCTTAACCCAAGCTCTGTGTTTATTCGCATGATGCTAGAGAAAATCAATATTCAGATAAACAATGAAGGCAGCATTCCTGCCGCGGGGCATTTTATTGGCTTGCTCGAGCGAGTGTTAATGTTGAGCTTTATCTTGTTAGGTGAATACGGCGGCGTGGGCTTTCTACTGGCGGCCAAATCTATCTTTCGATTCGGTGATTTAAAAGAAAGTAGCGAAAAACAACTTACTGAGTATGTCATGCTGGGCACTTTGTTAAGTGTCACCGTGACACTCTTTATTGGTGTCACCACCTTATATTGCATTAAACTCATTTAAAACAAAAAACGCGCAATTGCGCGTTTTTTGTTTTTACTGCTATTAACTATCCGCAGCGGGCTTACGTCTTGGGCGAGATGGCCCCGATACACGCTGACGATTACCCGCAGGTTTATTACCTGTTGGTTTAGTGTTATTTGATTTATTCCCGTTGTTAGCGCCTTTTTGGTTTTGGCCTTGCTCTTTACCCTTACCCTGCCACTTACCTTGTGAAGGACGCTTTTGCGATTTAGGTTTTAGCTTTTGTGCAGGTTTTGCTGCACCTTGACCATCTTGAGCTGGTGCTTTTGGCTTTTTCGGTTTCTTTGGCTTTTTCGGCTTGATAGGGCGCGTATCTAGCGGCTTTTCAGCAACCGGTTTGCTTGGCTCAAAACCTGCTTCGGTTGCACGCGGAATAAGCTCACCAATAAAGCGCTCAATACCATATAAATCGTCGGCATCATCTACTGTTACAAACGAAATAGCATGACCCGATGCACCCGCTCGGCCTGTACGGCCAATACGATGTACGTAATCTTCATAAATATTTGGTAGATCGTAGTTAACAACGTGAGGTAGCTCAACAATATCAAGACCACGGGCAACGATATCGGTTGCAACTAGTACGCGCACTTCACCCGATTTAAAGCCTTCGAGTGCTTTAACACGAGCGCCTTGTGATTTATTCCCGTGAATGGCAGCGCCGACAATATCATCGCGTTCAAGCTGCTTAACTAAACGATTCGCACCATGCTTAGTACGACAAAATACCAATACTTGCTGCCAATCGTTAGTACGGATCAGGTGGCTAAGCAATGCTGTTTTACGTGGTTTATCTAGCGCATAAACAGATTGAGTAACCGTTTTAGCCGTGGTGTTTTTTGCCGCAACTGAAATCTCAACGGGGTCATTAATGAGCCCTTTTGCAAGTTCACGAATTTCATCAGAGAACGTCGCTGAGAACATCAGGTTTTGACGTTTAGCAGGCAATTTAGCAATGATACGTTTGATGTCATGAATAAAGCCCATATCAAGCATACGGTCTGCTTCATCAAGGATCAGCACTTCTAAATCATCAAACTTAACAGCATTTTGATTGTGCAGATCTAATAAACGACCAGGTGTGGCCACTAAAATATCAATACCTTTACGAAGGCGCATCATTTGCGGGTTAATTTTAACGCCGCCATAAACAACAAATGAGCTAACATTTGAATGCTTAGCATATTGCTCAACATTTTCGCTTACTTGTAAAGCTAGCTCACGAGTTGGTGCCAATACTAATGCACGTACTTTATTGCCACCGGCTTTAGGGCCTTTTGACAAACGCTCGATTAACGGCAGTGTAAAACCTGCTGTTTTACCTGTACCAGTTTGCGCTGCGGCCATAACATCACGGCCTTCAATGATCGCAGGGATAGCTTGTGATTGAATAGGCGTTGGTGCTTCATAGCCCTTTTCTAAAACTGCATTTACTAAAGCTGGTGATAAACCTAACCCATCAAAACTCATACTATCTCTCTTTAAAAATTTCAGCCGATTCGGCGAAGTGCGCGCATTATACCTAGGATAGTCAATAATGCATGGAATTATTTGCAAACTAGCACTTAATAGCGAACTGAGCAGCCTAATTTCAGGCATAAAAAAAGCGGCTCAAATGCCGCTTTGTCTTATATACCCAAATCACCTCAAGGTGGTTCGGGTATAACCAATCTTTACTTGACACCAAGTTCGCGTAAACGCTCTTGTAAGTAGCTGTCTGCTGTGTAACGCTCAGAAAGCACAACATCAGGACGCGGGTGTAAGAATAGCGGTAACGAAATACGTGATTTCGTTGACGCTTTACCCGTTGGGTTGATCACGCGGTGAATCGTTGATGGAAAGTAACCACCTGACGCTTCTTGTAACATGTCACCAATATTGATGATCAGGTTACCAAAATCACATGGTACGTCTAACCAACCACCATCTGTTTTTTGTACTTGTAAACCTGGCTCATTTGCCGCAGGTAATACAGTTAGTAGATTGATGTCGCCATGCGCTGCTGCACGGATTGCACCTGGCTCTTCATCACCTGTCATTGGTGGGTAATGAAGAATACGCAGAAGTGTTTGCTCAGAGTTAGCAATCATATCTTTAAGGTCGATAGAGAACTTAGCGCGCACCTCTTCTGGTGCTTCAGCTTGAACCCAGCTTAATAATGTTGCTGCAAACTCATTCGCTAAACGGTAGTACTCACGGATTTCTTCTTCTAGCTGTGCTGGAACGCGGCCTTTTGGATAAACGTGGTAGTACTCTTTAATATCTTTAACGGTAAAGCCTTTTGCAACTTCTGACACTGATGGTGGGAAGTAACCATCTTGTGTTTCTTTTGAAAATAAAAACTCGTGCTTTTGCTCAGAATTAAAGAATTCTTGCCAATTTTTGTAAATAGACTCAACTAATGACTGAGGGATTGGGTGATTTTTTAGTACACCGAAACCTGTGTTTCTTAGTGACTCAACAAATTGAGCGGCCGCATCGCTCGCTTTATAATCAACGGTAGGTAAATGTTGCATTTGTCTTTTCCAGTGAATAAGGTTCAAGAAGTCTGTGCTAAGCATAGCATTTCTTCATTATAGCGCTTCGCGAGGATAGAGAAACACAGGTAAAAACATAAGGACTTATGTCCGCTCAACCTTGCTTAGCTCCTTAACTTTGATACAGATCAAGCAACAAATCATTTGCTATTTATTAGCAAGTAAAAATGCGTTGAGCTCTTTACTCATTCGTTCTACAAGCGCTTTTGGGCCACCATCATACATATCGTTATGGCGCGAATCTTTAAGCTTAATTTGCGTCACTGGGTACATAGCAAGTTCTTGCGGCGTTAGCAATACGTTGTCATCTGCTGGGTAATCGCTACCGCGTAGTGTCAGTACAGCAATATTATTGTTTCTTGGGGTCAGCATACGGCGATGATCAAGGGTGATCAGCTTAGCCACCTTAGCAGGATAAATAGCGGCATATAACGCTGCAATATCACCGCCATTTGAGTGCCCAAATAAAGTGAGCTGATTAAAGTCATACGCAGGATATCGCTTTGCAAGTTCTACAGCTAAAAACTCAAGGGTTTGTACACCGCGGTGCCAGTTTTCCATGCGTGTGGTCATGTAGGGTGGCTCAGGGTTTAAACTCGGATCGCCTTTTAACTCATGAGCCACTTCAACCGTTAAGTAACCATGCTGATGAAAGGCCTGCTGGGCAAATTGATAGTCTGTATGTGCCATACCGTAGCCTGCCCCAATAAACGCCACGGGGCATTTCTTTTTTATCGTGCATTTGCTATCGGCTGCTGTAATGGTCACCGGAATATGGCGTGCCCGCTCAGTATCAAACAGTGTCTCTGTTTGATTTGCAAAGGCTGTTTGCCCGCAAAGCGTTAAAGCGAGCAATAGCGCCGGCTTTTTAATATTTAACATGCTAATTTGAATTCTAAACTACGTTTAACCATAGGCCACTCACCATCAATAATTGAAAACACCACGGTGTCGCGTACGCATCCATCAGCCATTATTTGGTGATTACGAAGCACCCCATCTTGTTTCGCCCCTAAGCGAGCAATGGCATTGCGCGAAGCCTGATTATGCCAATGGGTACGAAACTCAACAGCAATCACATTAAGTATTTCAAATGCATAACTCAGTAGCAGTTTTTTACAATCAGTATTAACCCCAGTACGCTGAAAACGCTTGGCATACCAGGTATAGCCAATTTCTAAACGGCGGTTTTTACTGTCGATATTACAAAAGCGAGTTGAGCCTATCACCTCATCGGTGTGTTTATCGATGACAGCAAATGGTATTGCGCGACCAAGTGACTGTTGTTCAAACGCCATATTTAAATAATCGTCAACACGTTCTTCATTGGGCACTGAGGTAAACCAAAGCTCCCAAAGCTTTCCATCTGAAGCGGCGTTTACTAAAGCATCACGGTGCTCAAGCGTTAACGGCACTAATTTAACAAATTGACCTTCTAAGGTGATGGGGCTTAAATCCATAACTTTCCTTAACCTTAATTAGTAATAATATTTAATCCACCAGCTCTATATCGAGCCCTGCTAATAAATCCAAAGCGGCATAACGTTCAAATTTGGCCTTACTGATATTGTTAGCTGTTATATCAATGGCGAAATGACTGGCACCAATAAAATTAGCTTTACTGAGGTTGGTTTGTTGAAACAAACTGTCACGAAAGTCCGTATCAGTAAAATCAGCAGATGTTAAATCTGCATGTCTAAAATCAACATCTTTGGCAAAACAGCTACGCATTTTTAAAGCTTTTAAACTAAGTTCAAAAAAGCTGCTGTGGCTAAGTTCACAGCCAACAAAACTCACTGGAGCACGGCTGGCGAGTAGCGGCCAATCAACATCAGTAAAACGAACACTGGTTAATTTACACTGTTTAAAGCTTACTTCTTCAAGCGAGGTGTATCTAAGCCCAAGCGTAGCTAAATTACAATTTTTAAACTCACACTCTATAAACCGGCAGTTTTCAAACTGACTATTGCTAAAGTCACAGTCGATAAATTCACATTGCTCAAATTCGCAATGCGAAAATGTTTGCCCTGCAAGGTTTGCTTCAAAGGTATGCTCAAAATAAAGGGAATGGCTTGCAATCACGCGGTGGTCTCAATATCTTGTTTAAGCGCAAGTACAGCAATAAAAATAAGACCAAACAATGGAATTAGCCCTAGTAACCCACCAATAACGACCACCACGATTGGTGTTGAGGTTTTACGCTTACCTAAGAAATAGCTGATAGCGGCAAACAGTGGGAACAGAACAAGTACAAAATAACCTAAAAAAGTTGCACTGATATTCATACTCTTTCCTTGAAGAACATACCAAATATTCATTTAAGCACAAAAAAACCCTAAGGCATACACCTTAGGGTTATTATTCATTAAGCCTTATAATTCAGGTTATTATGAATTATTCAGCGTCTTTCGCTACAACATCAAGTGCAAGCTCAGTTAATGCATCTGCATTTGCTTTGCTTGGTGCATCTGTTAATAAACATGATGCTTGCGTTGTTTTAGGGAAAGCAATAACGTCACGAATGTTATCAGTACCGCATAACAGCATAACTAAACGGTCAAGACCAAACGCAAGACCTGCATGCGGTGGCGTACCGTATTTAAGTGCATCAAGTAAGAAGCCAAACTTGTCTTGCTGCTCTTGCGCTTCGATACCTAAAATTCTAAATGCTGTTTCTTGCATTTCTGCATTGTGAATACGTACCGAACCACCACCAACTTCGTAGCCGTTTAATACCATGTCGTATGCATCTGATAGTGCACCAGCTGGGTTTGCTTCAAGCTCTTCAGGAGAAATACCTTTCGGTGCAGTGAATGGGTGGTGAACCGCATGCAATGTACCTTCGTCGTCTTCTTCGAACATTGGGAAGTCAACTACCCATAATGGTTTCCAGCTATCAAGATCAGTAATACCTAAATCAACACCAATCTTAAGACGTAGCGCGCCCATCGCTTCGTTTACAACGTTACGCTTATCAGCACCAAATAAAATGATGTCGCCAGATTGTGCGTTAGTACGCTCAAGTAACTGGTTGATCACCTCTTCGTTTAAGAACTTAGCGATTGGTGACTGTACACCTTCAACGCCCGCTGCACGGTCGTTCACTTTCATCCATGCTAGGCCTTTCGCGCCATAGATACCGATGAATTTAGTGTAATCGTCGATTTGTTTACGAGAAAGCTCAGCACCGCCTGGTACAGTTAATACAGCAACACGGCCTTTTTCGTCATTAGCAGGACCAGAGAATACTTTAAACTCAACGTCTTTTACTAAATCAGCAACGTCTACAAGTTGCATTGGGTTACGTAGGTCTGGTTTATCAGAACCATATAAACGCATTGCTTCGCTGTATGGCATTACTGGGAAGTCGCCTAAGTCAACGTCTAGTAATGATTGCCACATTTCGCGGATCATTTTCTCAGTCATTGCACGCACTTCATCAGAGCTCATGAATGACGTCTCTAAATCGATTTGTGTGAATTCTGGCTGACGGTCAGCACGTAAGTCTTCGTCACGGAAACATTTAACAATTTGATAGTAACGGTCAAAGCCCGACATCATTAATAATTGTTTAAATAACTGTGGTGACTGAGGTAAAGCGTAGAAGCTACCTTTATGAACACGGCTAGGTACTAAGTAGTCACGGGCACCTTCTGGTGTTGCTTTTGTTAGTACTGGTGTTTCGATATCTAGGAAACCGTTGTCATCTAAGAAACGACGCACAAAGCTGCTCGCTTTTGCACGAAGTTTGATACGGTCGCTCATTTCAAGACGACGTAAATCTAAGTAACGGTATTTTAAGCGGCGCTCTTCAGAGTTTTGCTGATTAAAATCAAGTGGTAATGGCTCAGAACGGTTGATGATAGTTAAGCTTGTGCCTAAAATTTCAACTTCACCTGTTGCCATGTCTTTATTTACTTGGCTATCAGGGCGTGCGCGAACAACACCTTTTAACTGCACACAAAACTCTTGACGTAGTTTATTCGCAGTATCCATTAATCCTTCTACTTCAGGATCAAAAACAACTTGTACTAAACCTTCTCTGTCACGTAAATCGACGAAGATAAGACCACCAAGGTCACGGCGTTTGTTGATCCAACCACATAGTTCAACTTCTTGATCTACGTGAGATTTATTTAGCTGTCCGCAATATATAGAGCGCATAGTATTCCTGTCAGTTAAAGACTTATAGCCGCCTGCTCTTAAGAGTTCGCTATTTTGAGAGCAAAAGCCACTATACAAAGTAATCATTTAAGGCAGAGCATTATACCCAAACCATCGCAAAATGCGAGTGCCAGCAGTGCCTGTCGGGGGCTAAATATATACCTCGACTTCTGAGCAAACATTTCTTTTGATACACTAGCTAAAGTTTAAATTTATTGGTTGGTTTAATGCTGTATTTAGGTTGTCCGCAGTGGTCTAGCACCGCATGGAAAGGAAATTTACTCTCTAGTCACTGTAAAAGCGCCGACATGCTCAGTGAGTATGCGCAATCTTTTAATTCAGTCGAGGGCAACACCAGTTTTTATGCTGATCCAAGTCATGAGTCATTATTGCGCTGGCATGATGCGGTACCCGAAGACTTTAAATTTACTTTTAAGTTTCATCGGCGTTTTAGTCACGAATTACAGCTGACGAATATAACTAGTGAGCTTAATGCGTGGCTAAACTTATTTGAGCCAATTTTTGCTAAAACGGGGCAAATTATGTTACAGCTACCCCGTGCCTTTGAACCAGATGCCCTACCCCTGCTTGCAAATTTTATTGCACAACTCCCCAAACAACTTAGTTACGGTGTAGAAGTACGTCACCCCGGCTTTTTTAATAAAGATGATGCTGAAATTCGTTTAAATCAGCTGTTAATTGAAAATAATATAGATCGCATCAGCATGGATACCCGCGCTTTATTTGCTGTTCCCGCCGATACCGATGCACTCATTGATGCGCAAAAGAAAAAGCCTTATTTACCTGTGCATGCCATTGCAACAGGAAATCAGCCTATGCTGCGCTTTGTGATTGCCAGTCTTGAACATGAATACAAGTCGTATTACCAGCCATGGCTGAAAAAAGTAAAACAGTGGCTTGATGAAGGAAAATCACCCTATTTGTTTTTTCATACCGCAGATAATCGCCAGTCACCACTTTTAGCAAGACAGTTTTGCCAAGATTTAGGTTACAATCACCCCGTGCTTGCACCTTTTATAGGTGAACGCGAAGCAAGCCAAAGCAGTTTATTTTAGCGCCCGATTTATCAGAGAAAACATGAAAGATTACAGCCGTTATTTTCAAGGTTACCCGCCTCAAATCATTGAGCAAGTGTTACAGCTATTTAATGGCGACAGGGCCGCAAAATACCTTAAAGGCAAATACCCTGATGCGCATAGCATTACCAGCGATAAAGCTTTATACAATTACGCCACTGAACTAAAAAAGCGCTACCTTAAAAATGCCCTGCCTTTTGGTCGTGCCGCATTCAAAAAACAAGGCGATATGGTCACAAATGCCTTAGGCACCCATACTTTTCGTATGCAAGGTAAAACCCGAAAACACGATCTTGCCATTAATAGCGACCTGCTTCGCGCACCTGAACCACTTCTCAAAGCACTCGTCGTACATGAGCTGGCTCACTTTAAAGAAAAAGACCACAACAAAGCCTTCTATCAACTTTGCTGCCACATGGAGCCGCAATATCATCAACTAGAACTAGATTTAAGAATATTCAGTGTGTTGGTAGGTGAAGGGAAAAATCCGTATTAAAACTATCAGCTAAAAACTGACGGCTGAAAGCTGACAGCTAAACTTCTGAAACCTCAAACCTTCTTTGCCCTATCAGCTGCCCAGACTCGGTAACCACTTTGACGACCCATTTCCCTGCAGCATTAGCAGGGAAATTCGTTTTATGGCTCCACGCTCGATAGCCCTCTTTACGACCACCAGAAATATCCAAGGCTATACGGTCAACTTCTTTTCGATTATGCACCCAAACGTGGAAGATTTTCTCATTTAAACCTCGCGGTGCTTTTACCGCACTAAAACTATATAGACCGTTTTCATGTAAGCTCTGCTCAGTGAGTTCTGTTATTGGCGAAAGCGGTTTACGAGCTTGTGCATCTAGCTGATATGACATACTCATATCGGTTAAACGCAGTGCTGCAGGTGGCACAAAACTACGTAATTGCCAAAGCCCGGCACCTAATGAACAAAGCAATAACACCAACAACGGAAAACGCCACCATTTAGCATTAGGCATCAAATTGCCAAGACTGGGGACCGTTAAAATAACAGCTGTTATTAGTGCAATTTCAAAACTTTGGCTGGTCGTTAACTTTAATAAAATAGGCAAGGTAACCGACAGCACGACAAACAAAGAAAAGCTATGAAACACACTAAACCAGACACTGTGCCTTGCAAGCTTTTTATAATAGAGAGGATCAACAACAGAAACGAACGCACAAAGTATAATTAAAGCGGTAAACGCGGCCTGACCATGGTCCCAAGTAGTCACCGCTAAGAAAAATGGTAAAGCAAAAAACAAACTTTCTTGCTGCACAACTTGCAGCGCAAAGCGCATCACATTAGGCGACACCGCCACACCAAAACGCTCCTCTACCTTATCTCTTAGCCAGTTATCTATTAACAACCACAACCAAGTGACTAATAACAAAATAGAGATAAGCTGCGAAAACGATTCTTTTCGTTCAACAAAGACATAGCTTGCTACACCACTACAAAAAGCCAACACCGCCATCAACCCCGGCCGCTTCTGCATCATGAAAACAAATTTAGTTATAAAGTTTTTTAAGTAATTCATGCAATCATCAAATCCATTTAAGGCTTTATGAGTAAAGCATAAATTGGATGAATGTAGGCTTTAAAACGAGCTTTAAGTTCAAAGCTTTAAGCTGTAAGTTTTGAGCCAAGACTAATTACTCAACTGTATCGATTATGAAGGTTCGTAAATAACAATTTGACTCAACCACCAGTTAAGTTCATCGTCAATTTGCCATGCCTCACATGAATTCAGATGTTTTAAAATTACCTGCTTATCAGACTGACAACACATAGCTTTTAATACAAGATTACCATTTTCCCAAAGTGTTGCTCTTGCTATAAGGCCATTGCCTTTAATTTCGATGTATTGAGCTTTAATTGGCTCACCCAATTGAGCAGAGAGAACCACCTTGAGCTTTTCAATTGTCAAAATTTTAGATTTTGAATTTCTCCAATTATCTAATTCTTGCAGCATTATTTTCCTCAACATAAGAATGTAAGCAATTGCTACCAAGCACTATTTTTATACCGAGGTAGCTTACAAGGCTCTTAACCTAATGAGTCAAAGCAAATTTCCGTATAACTCTCATGTGAAATACCTAGGGTAAATTTGCCATACTCAGCTTGATCAGATTCGCTATATTCGAGCCAAAGTTGTTTTGCTTCTAACAAATCAGAAATATTATCAATCTCTCGGACTCCATTAAGTACAACATGTAGAGTCTCCGATTGAGTTTGGAATGTAACAAACACTTGAAACTCACTCCCAGCGCGTTTTAACTTCACTTCATTGACAATAACATCTTGGTATATGTGATTAAACTTCAATTCAATTGCCTATTGAGTTATTTCAGTAGATTAATTTATGTATTACACACCAAGACATTAACTTAATGAAAGCTGAAAAACCATATTTCAAACTTAGGGTTCAGTACCCTCAATTGAATTTCAGCGTTGAAATAAACTCAACATAGAACACTAAGTCTTATAGCCTTTTCAAAACAAAAAAACGCGGCCTGACCCGCACCTCTATTTTATCTGACGGCTGAAAGCTCATGTTAAATAAAAACACTTTTGACTATTCAATCAAACTTGGATAACTTCAGTCGAACACCTAAAATGCTTGAAATTATTTTTTCACAGTGGAGGGGTTGGAGAATAGAGGTAGATTATGCACGTTAAATTGAAATTCACTTTAATACTTTCTTTATCATTACTTTCTATTGGCTGCGCAAAAGCAGAGCAATGTGCAGAGTCAATGCAACTAGGTGAAACTACTTTGTATTCAGAGTGTCGAGGTGCTGAAGCAATTTCATCCAGTACTATACACTCATCAATGAGCCTAGATGAAGCATTCGAGATGATGTTGAATATTTTAGAGTCTAAGGGTGATATTCAAGCTTCAAAAAACGATTTATATGTTTCTATTTTTTCAATAATGCAGACAGAAAAATTTAATTTTAGAGTAACTTCTTTTCCTAACGGGATATTATTGGCTTCTGAGAATACTAGCGCAATTTATCTGAAAATAGATGAGAAAACATGGTTACAAAAGGTTCTGTAACGTACACATTAAAAAATGTTAAATTGCAACTTAAATCGCATTCCACCCTGCATTTATTTACTATTTAGCATTTTATAACAATACACATAACGCCTCCCATTTATTGATTCAACAAACCTCGCATTAATATCAAATTAATAACTGAACCCAATATAAGCCCAATATACAATTGAAAAGTTAGTTTCCAGTTAATATTTAATCTTGTTAATAACTGAAATTAACTCCTAATAAAATAAAAGGTAAAGAAAGGAATATCTAATGCCATTAAATGCAAACGTAAAAACAGAGGTTATTAAAAATACTGAGAAGTTTGAAGGACGAGTTCCTCATTTGTATCTTGATACCAGAGGATTAGATACTGTGGGAATCGGTCATCTAATTTAAAACAAAGCAGCCATGGCATCAGTTGTCATGTATAAAAATAATTCAAACAACACGCTTGTGTTAGCTTCATTAGCTGAGAAGCAAGCTGAGTATGACTCGATAAAAAAGCAACCCTATGGCTTTAGTCGCAATGCAAATTTTTACAAATTGCATACAACTTTAATTATGAAAGACCATGATATAGTAGCGCAAAAAGAAAAACACATTTTAAAATTCTATAGTGAACTTACTAAATATTACACCACGTCTAATGGCTTCGCTAAAAGCTTTGATTTAATGCCCTATTCAGTACTGAAAGCATTACTTGATATGGTCTTTAATTTGGGCTGCGTACGCAGTATGTAAAAATGAATAACGCCATTAAGAAAGAAGACTGGATTGTTGCAGCAGTTGAGAGTAAAAGGGTTGGCATTTCAAGTTCAAGAAACAACTATGTCAGCAACTTATTCCTTTCTGCCCAAAAACAGTCAATCACACCTTAAGAGGTTAAAAGCATGTCTCAGCAATTATTACGTTTAGGAATATACGTTAGTGTTATTTTTACCTTGTTAAGCGCTTGCTCTACAAGCAACCAACCATCAAAACAACAGCAAAACATTGAAACTGCTTGGCTAAACCCTTTGATATTTGAACAACAAATCGAGAATAATGACTCTTTGGAGGATATCAAATTCAATATTGAGTTTACAGGAACTGACAAAAAGCCATTTTTTGCTAAAGGGTGCTCTTTTATACTTCAAAGCGGCGATGATATTGTTGTGGACTGGGAGTATGACCGCTGGCAATGGCTTAAAGCCAACTGTGTGGGGGCAAATAGATACTTCAACGCACCAAAAACTGCCTATAGTTTCTGGCCTGAATTATTTGACTTCGAAACAATTAAGCACCTTCCTGCTTCGGCGATTCCCAATTTAGGAGGCGAAAGTTTAGAAGGGCGAACTGGTAGTTTATCATCTTACGATAAAAGCCTTACGTTCGTTGCAGCATCCCGTGAAAACAGTATTTCGGTAGAGGTAGATGGTTTAGAGGTGCATTATACTCAAGTTGCACGTGCAGACTTTAATCGTGATGGTTACCAAGATATTTTCATCCGTATGGATTGGTTTGTAAAAGATGCGTTTGGGAAAGGAACTGATTGGGTAGTACTAACTAAATTATCCTCAGTTGAAGATCCTATGTTGCTCTGGCGAAATTAGAAAATTAAATATGGATGTGTAATTTAGAATCTATAAACAAATCCACATTGAACTCAACAAACAATTTAAACACAAAAAAAGCGCGGTCTAACCCGCGCCTCTATTTTTATCTGACGGCTGACAGCTCAAGTCTTTGGGTTACAAACCAAGTTCTGCCATAAAATCATCATCTGCATCGTCTGCTTGTGATGATGCTTTTTGCTTTTCAGCTTTTTGTTTAGCTTCGTTTTCGATGATGTCATCCGGGTCAACCGCTTCTGAAATATCAAAGTCATGTAGTTTGATAAATTCAGTTTTATCCATGGCTAATTCTAGATAGAAGATATTTTGCTTCGCTGTGGTGAAGGTCACACGGCGTGCTTGTGGTCTATCCATAGTGGTATCAACAGAGATTTGCACCTGCTTATTAATTGCCATCATCTTAGGTTGGTTTTGCGTGATAGAAGTATGCAGCTGGTCGCGTACTTTTGACGTAAAGTCACCAACGATTTGGTTCATCAGTTCGCCGAGTACGTTTGCCACATCATCTGATAAATGGCTTTGTGCAATTTCTTCTTCTGGCATTCCCATGTTACGCATGTAGTCATGGTAAATTTCCATGGCAGCTTGCGCTGTGAAGTTTGTTACCACAAGACCGGTAAAGCCACCATCGAACAATACAAAACAGCCAATATCTGGGCGCATACAGGTACGGGTAATTTTTTGAACCATGGCAGAATAACTAATACTGTTACCGCTTGCTGAAGACAGAACTCCAGTCACTGAATGACACAGAGTTGATAAGATATCTTCTGTACTGATCACTTTGCTTTTTGTCATTAAACTTCTCTTTTTTGTACTTGTTATTGATAATTCTAGCCAAGCTACTGAATTTATCACTGACTATCCAGTTAAAAATGCTAAAATAGCGGTATTATTTTTTAAAGAGACTGTTCAAGTGACGCAAAAAGACAGTATTTATGCCACTGAGCAAGCGGTTAAAGACTTTAGCTTTGACCAACATGTAGTAGAAGTTTTCCCTGATATGATCCAGCGCTCGGTGCCGGGTTACGCAACCATTGTTAGCACCATGGGTAAGCTGGCTGGTGAGTACGCGCAAAGCAATTCAAACCTATACGACTTAGGCTGTTCTCTTGGTGCTGTAACGTTAAGTATGCGCCGCAATATTCGCACTGATAACTGTAATATTATTGCCGTCGATAACTCAGAAGCGATGGTTGAGCGCTGTAAATTACATTTACAAGGTTTTCGCTCTGACGTGCCGGTCACGGTTACACTGGGTGATATCAACGATTTAGCTATCGAGAATGCCTCTGTGGTCGCGATGAACTTTACACTACAGTTTATTCCACCTGAAAAGCGCCAAGCGGTGCTTGAAAAGATTTACGCAAATTTAAAACCAGGCGGTGTTTTGCTGCTGAGCGAAAAAATTAGAGGTGAAAATGAGCAATGCGATAATTTGCTCATTGATTTACACCATGATTTTAAACGTCACAACGGCTATTCGGAGCTTGAGATCAGCCAAAAGCGCACCGCTATCGAAAATGTCATGCGTCCTGATCATTTATCTACCCACTTAAACCGATTAAGTGAAATTGGTTTTAGCCAAACGCAAGTGTGGTATCAATGTTTTAACTTCTGCTCGATGATTGCAATCAAGTAATCATCACAACGATATAAAGAGTATTTCATGTCTCAATGGTTTAACCAATTTTACGCTGCGATTGCACAAAGCCCGCTTAGCCACTGGCTCGAAACTTTGCCAGGTCAATTAAAGCACTGGGAACTCGAAGCCAGCCACGGCGATTTACCGAAATGGCAAAAAGTGCTGAAAAACTTACCTGAGGTAAGCACAAACCATGTAAATCTTCAGGATAAAGTACAAATTGGCACCGGTGATGAGCTATCTGAAGGTCAGCAAAAACAGTTAACGCATTTATTAAAGCGCATGATGCCATGGCGTAAAGGCCCCTTTAGCTTACACGGTATCGAGATTGATACTGAGTGGCGCAGTGATTGGAAATGGGATCGTTTACTGCCTCATATCGAACCGTTAAAAGGCCGCACAGTGCTTGATATTGGCTGTGGCTCGGGTTATCACTTGTGGCGCATGCGTGGCGAAGGCGCAAATTTTGTGGTGGGTATCGATCCATCTGATTTATTCTTATGCCAATTCCAAGCGATAAAGCATTATCACCAAGATGAAAACGTGCATTTATTGCCGTTAGGTGTTGAAGCTCTGCCAGAGCTAAAAGCATTCGATACAGTTTTTTCGATGGGTGTTTTATATCATCGTCGTTCGCCTATCGACTTTTTAGCGCAATTAAAAGCGCAGCTTCGCCCAGGGGGTGAGTTAGTCCTTGAAACACTGGTTGTAGAAGGTGATGAGCACACAGTTTTAGTGCCAACTGACCGCTATGCAAAAATGCGTAATGTATGGTTTATCCCAAGCACCGCGGCATTAAAGCTATGGATGGAGCGCGTTGGCTTTAAAGATGTACAAGTTAAAGACTGCGCAATCACAACGCTTGAAGAACAACGTAAAACCCAATGGATGGAAAACGAATCACTGGTCGACTTTTTAGACCCTAATGACACCAGCAAAACCATTGAAGGTTACCCTGCCCCTCTGCGCGCTATTTTAACAGCGAAAGCTTAACAAATAGTGAGAAGTTTCGAGTTTCAAGGTTAAAAGTTCATTTGCTTGATACTTTTGCCTTGTAACTTGAAAACAAAAAACCGGACAACTGTCCTTGTCAAGTCGGTTAAAGTGATTTTTCAACTAGCCGCGCCAGTGCAATTGTTGTAAAATACGCGCGTTTCTAAGCAACCCACATGCAACTTTTTTGAGGAAAACCTGTGAGCGAACAAAAACAGTCTCTTAGCTATAAAGACGCGGGCGTAGATATCGATGCCGGTAATGCACTTGTTGAGCGTATTAAAGGCGTAGTTAAAAAAACCAGACGTCCTGAAGTAATGGGCGGTATCGGTGGTTTTGGCGCACTTTGCGAACTACCAACTGGCTATAAAGAGCCTGTACTGGTTGCTGGCACAGACGGTGTTGGTACAAAACTACGTTTAGCAATCGATCTTAAAAAGCACGACACAGTGGGTATCGACCTTGTTGCTATGTGTGTAAACGACCTTATTGTACAAGGTGCAGAGCCACTATTTTTCCTTGATTACTATGCAACTGGTAAATTAGACGTAGATACTGCGGCTGATGTTGTAACAGGTATTGGTAAAGGCTGTGAGCTTTCTGGCTGTGCTTTAATCGGTGGTGAAACTGCTGAAATGCCAGGTATGTACGACGGCGAAGACTACGACATGGCTGGTTTCTGTACTGGTGTTGTAGAAAAATCAAAAATTATCGACGGTACTAAAGTTGCTGCAGGCGACCAATTAATCGCCCTTGCATCAAGTGGTCCTCACTCAAACGGCTTCTCATTAATTCGTAAAGTTCTTGAAGTATCTGGCGCAGACACAAGCGCAGAGCTTGAAGGTAAAACACTAGGCGATCACCTTTTAGAGCCAACTCGTATCTACGTTAAACAACTACTTGAGCTATTCAAGCAGGTTGACGTACACGCGTTATCTCACATCACGGGTGGTGGTTTCTGGGAAAACATCCCGCGCGTACTTCCTGAATCTGCAAAAGCAGTAATCAAAGGTGATAGCTGGGAATGGCCTGTTGTTTTCAACTGGTTACAAGAAAACGGCAACATCACAACACACGAAATGTACCGTACATTCAACTGTGGTGTAGGCATGGTTTTAGTTGTTCCAGCTGACAAACTTGAGCAAAGCTTAACAATCCTTAAAGATCTTGGCGAAAATGCATGGCATATCGGTGAGATCCAAGATGCGAAAGCAGGCGAAGAGCAAGTAGAAATTTTAGGTGGTCGTGACTAATGACCCCTTGTCGTCTTGTTGTATTAATTTCTGGTAGCGGTTCAAACCTTCAAGCCATCATTGACGCGTGTGCGCGTGGTGAGATAAAGGCCGAAATCGCCGCTGTAATTAGTAATAAAGCCGACGCCTATGGCCTTGAGCGAGCAAAAAATGCAGGTATACAAACATGTGTACTAAGCCATAAAGATTTTGACTCGCGCGAGGCCTATGATGCTGAGTTAATGGACATTATTGACAATTTTGAACCAAATCTAGTTGTATTAGCTGGTTTTATGCGTATTCTTACACCTAGCTTAGTGCAAAAGTTTAAGGGAAAAATGTTGAACATTCACCCTTCTTTGTTGCCTAAGTACCAAGGGCTGAATACCCACCAGCGAGCGATAGATGCAAAAGATGAGGTTCATGGTGTTAGTGTTCACTTTGTCACAGAAGAGCTAGACGGCGGTCCCGTTGTTCTTCAAGCCAAAGTGCCGGTACTCGAAAACGATACCGCAGAGACACTCGCACAACGTGTTCATCAGCAAGAACATATAATCTATCCGTTGGTGGTCAAGTGGTTCAGTGAACAACGACTCAAGATGGAAGCAGATTATGCAGTTTTTGACGAAAAGAAACTTCCTGCACACGGCGCGCACTACCCAGAATAAAAATCTAAGTGCCCTACTCGCTTGTGTGGGCACTTTATTACTTCCTACCAGTGTATTAGCTGGCGACCTCACTCAATACGAAGCCAAATACGATGTACTTCGTAAAGGCGAAACCCATGGTAAAGCAGTACGCGAGCTGAAAAAAGCCGCAGACGGTAACTACGTGATCACTTATCACAGTGAAATCGAATGGATGATTTTTTCAGACTCACGAAAAGAAACATCCATGTTTACTTATCATGATCAGAAAATTTCTCCGCTAAGTTACACTATGGAGCGTTCGGGCACCGGGCCTGATAAAGAGTACAGCTTAAAATTTGATGCTACGCAAAAGCAAGTTCAAAGCAGCCAAAGTAAATACCCTCTTAAAATTGATTGGTCAGATGATTTTCAGGATTCACTGTCTTATCAAGTGCAAGTACGCGAAGAGCTAAAACAAGGTAAAACGCAATTATCGTATCCACTGATTGATAAAAAAGGCAACCTTCGTAATTATGACTTTGAAGTTGTCGGCACAGAAATGATTTCGCTACCTATTGGTAATGTAGAAGCGATTAAAGTAAAACGATTATACGATAACGATAAGCGTCAAGCGCTTGCTTGGTTTGCCCCAGAAATGGACTACATGCTAGTTCGTATGTGGAAAGGTGAAAAAGGCGTAGAGCAATTTGAAGTGCAGCTCAATTCATTCACCGTGACCACACCTGTTAGTGTTCCAAATGAAGTGCAACAAGAAGTGAGTAATGAAGCGCCTGAGTAGCGCTTCATCTTTTATTTAAATCTTTTCGCCCATTTTAAACAGTGCAAACTCACCTGGCTCCATTTTCTGCCAGCGTTCATCATTGGTGAGCGGCCTTGTTGCAATCACAGTAACCACATCGTTCGGTGTGGTTTCTTTTTGAAAATCAACCACCATGTCTGCATCAATTAATGTCGCTTTGCCAAACGGCGCACGGCGTGTGATCCAATGTAGATTATTTGTGCAATAAGCTAGAACATAAACACCATCGGTAAGCAGCATATTAAATACGCCTTTTTCACGCAGTGTGTGGGCAAGCTTGGCAGCATAACGAAATACAGACGCCATATTTGATGGGCGTTTAGGGTATTTTTCGCGAATTTTATCGAGCAGCCAGCAAAACGCCAGTTCACTGTCTGTATTCCCCACAGGTCGATAGTAATCTGGTTTTAAATCATGATAATTCGATAGTTGCCCGTTGTGAGCATACGTAATTTCGCGTCCCCATAACTCGCGAGTAAATGGGTGGGTATTTTCAAGACACACTCGGCCACGATTACCTTGGCGAATATGGCTTATCACCGAAATACTTTTTATTGGATAGGCTTTAACTAGTTTGGCAATTTCTGATTGGCAACTTGGCTCAGGATCTTTAAATGTACGACAGCCTTTGCCTTCGTAAAAAGTGATGCCCCAGCCATCTTTATGCGGGCCAGTATTACCACCGCGTTCTAATAATCCTGAAAAACTGAAACAAATATCCGTTGGTACATTGGCCGACATGCCAAGCAACTCACACATAGAACTCTTAACCTATAAAACTAATCGAAGGAAGGCATGATGGGCTGATCCCTGCCTGCGCTCATTGTTAAACATACCGCTAAGGATGGCAACTGCTATGCTGAGATTTTCAGAACTATCTGAGCAATTCACAACTAATCGTAAGTATAACGGCGCTGATTATAAGTAATTACTCAACAATTCCTCATCTGCTGTAAATGTTTTTGCACTGATAGCCATTTTTAAAATAATAAAACTCACCAAACAAGCCGTTTTAATCCTTGTTCCCCTCTTGATAATTCGCTTTTCTAGCGCTACTCTAAAAGAGGTGGTCTGACCTCTATTAAGGAATAATCAATGACTCTCATATTTTTACTTGGTTTACTCGTGCTGCTTAGTATTGCGAGTTACCATAGAGCAAGCTGGAATACCTGCTTAGGTATTGCCGTTGCGACTTTACTTGTTGGCACATTTGCTGGCGCGTTTGGCGCAATTAGTTGGCTACTATTCTTACTTATCGCTGTGCCACTTTCTGTGACTGGCGTTCGTCAACAATACATCATCAAACCTATCTTCGCTGCTTTCAAAAAAGTAACCCCGACGATGTCGGATACTGAAAAATCAGCAATCGATGCCGGTACGACGTGGTGGGAAGCGGATCTTTTTTGTGGTCGTCCTGACTGGAACAAATTGCACCAATACCCAGCACCTAAACTGACTATCGAAGAACAAGCGTTTATTGATGGTCCAGTTGAAGAAGTGTGTAGCATGCTAGATGACTGGCACGCAACTCACGAACTAACTGATTTACCGCAAGATGTTTGGCAATATCTAAAAGATAATAAATTCTTTGCCATGATCATCAAAAAAGAATTTGGCGGTTTAGAGTTTTCTGCTTATGCACAATCATGTGTACTGCAAAAGCTAACCAGTAAATCGACGCTACTTTCTTCTATCGTAGGTGTACCTAACTCATTAGGTCCAGGCGAATTACTTCAGCACTATGGTACTAAAGAGCAAAAAGATCATTACTTACCACGCTTAGCAAGTGGTCAAGAGATCCCATGTTTTGCTTTAACATCACCAGAAGCTGGTTCTGACGCAAGTGCAATTCCAGATTACGGTGTTGTTTGTAAAGGTCAATGGAACGGCGAAGAAGTTGTTGGTATTAGCCTAACGTGGAACAAGCGTTACATTACTCTTGCTCCTGTTGCGACTGTACTTGGTCTTGCATTTAAACTACAAGATCCAGACGGTTTACTAGGTGATGATAAAGAACCTGGTATTACCTGTGCGCTGATCCCTACAGATACTCCAGGGGTCGAAATTGGCCGTCGTCACTTCCCGCTAAACGTACCATTCCAAAATGGTCCTACTCGCGGTAAAGACATCTTCGTACCACTTGATTACATCATTGGTGGCCCGAAAATGGCTGGTCAAGGCTGGCGTATGCTTGTTGAATGTTTATCTGTTGGTCGTGCAATTACATTGCCGTCTAACTCAACAGGTGGCATTAAAACAATTGCGCTTGCAACAGGCTCTTACAGCCGTATTCGCCGTCAATTCCGTTTACCAATTGGTCAAATGGAAGGTGTTGAAGAATCAATGGCAAAACTTGCAGGTTACGCATATAGCTCTGATGCTGCAGTGAGCATGTCTACAGGGGCTGTTGACCTTGGTGAAAAACCATCGGTTGTATCTGCGATTATCAAATACCACTTAACTGAGCAAATGCGTGAAGCAACGATTCACGGCATGGATGTTCATGGTGGTAAAGGCATCATGCTTGGTCCAAACAACTACTTAGGTCGCGGTTACCAAGGTGCGCCAATTGCAATTACCGTTGAAGGTGCAAACATCTTAACGCGTAACATGATCATTTATGGTCAAGGTGCAATTCGTTGTCATCCATTCGTGTTAACTGAGCTAGGTGCTTGTGCTATTGAAGACCGTGAAGAAGCGCTAGCAGTATTCGATAAAGCGTTAATGGGTCACGTTGGCTTTACTATTTCGAACCTTGTTCGTACTAAGTGGTTAGCATTAACAAATGCTCGCTTCACAAGTACACCGTACAAAGACGAAACAGCTGAGTTTTATCGTGTTGCGTCACGTTTCAGTGCATCATTAGCATTAATGTCAGATATCAGCATGGCGGTATTTGGTGGTTCATTAAAACGTAAAGAGCGTATCTCTGCACGTTTAGGTGACTTACTAAGCTACTTATACCTTGTATCTGCAACACTTAAACGTTACAACGACGAAGGCCGTAAAAAAGAAGATTTTGCGCTTGTTCAATGGAGCTGCCAAGATCACCTTTACCACTGCCAACGTGCACTCGCTGACTTAATCAATAACATGCCATCTGCACCACTACGTGCGATGCTAAAAATCATGTTATTCCCATTCGGTCGTCCAGTACGTAAGCCTACTGATAAGCTTGAGCACAAACTTGCTCACTTATTACAAGTACCAAGCGAAACTCGTAACCGTTTAGCTAACTACATTTATCTTAAAAACGAGCCACTTAACCTTGTTGGTCGTCAAGAGCAAACGCTTAAAGACATCCTTGAAGTTGAGCCTCTGTTTGACAAGGTATGCCGTGAAAAAGGCGTAAAACTGCCTTTCTTCCAGCTTGATAAAGTAGCGCAAATGGGCCTAGAAGCAGGCATTTTAAGCCAAGCTGAAGCCGACAAACTAGCTGCTGTTGAAAAAGCCCGTCTTGACGTTATTAACGTTGACGACTTTGACCCAGCAGACTTAGTTGCAGGTAATGTTGCCCGCGGCGAGAGCGATAAAAAAGCAGACGCCGCTTAAGCTAGCAAAACAATTCCAATTGTTATGAAAAACCAAACCAGCGCAAATTGCGCTGGTTTTTTTTGCGCTAAATATTGCTGCAATACACACCACACTGCCCCAATAGGGATGTAAATCAAGTTAGTGCCAAGCATGCTTATAACGACAATGAAAGCCACAGAAAAAAATATAAAGCTCGGTAAAAACTGGCTTATATAAAACGGCTTATCTTGGTTATTGCTTTGAAAGAACAGCCGATATTTTTTAA
Source organism: Pseudoalteromonas sp. S1650 (assembly GCF_005887195.1). Taxonomy (NCBI): domain Bacteria; kingdom Pseudomonadati; phylum Pseudomonadota; class Gammaproteobacteria; order Alteromonadales; family Pseudoalteromonadaceae; genus Pseudoalteromonas; species Pseudoalteromonas sp. S1650. The sequence goes on from NZ_PNDF01000076.1 coordinate 51,558, forward strand.
AAACAGCCAAGCAATCGAACTGCAGCGAGCTTGTTAGCAACACGCATACTGAAAAAGCCAAAGCCAGTACCAAGTCGCTAAAGTCATTACGCACTGCAATTAGCTGTAATAAAGCGAGCAAGCATGCTAGCAAGACTGAACCACGCCATATTAAGCTCCAGCTATGCTGTATAAAGTAACTAAGCCAAAACAAAGCAAGCGAGTGTACTTTTAACTTATGACTTATTCTTACAGGTGGGAGTAAAATCGAACAGCCGAAAATTGCAATAAAACTTAGATAGTATTGCAGTGAAGTTAAACTAGCAGGCAGTAATACCAAGATAGAACTGAGTAATAAACTATAAAAAAGTGCACGTGGCCTATAAAGAACAAATACTCCACATAGCCACTGCAACAGCATAAACAGTATAAAATGAGGCACTTGTAGCCATTGCTTTAACGATAGGTCGACTGCTATTAGTAAACTGGCAATAAGCCAAGCATTACTTAACAGTAGTAACTTGCAGTCAACACATACTCGCCAAGAGGATTTATATAGACTTCGCTGAAATGCCCTATTTTGCTCATTTTTAATGGCTGGTGCCATGGCCCATAACATTACTGATTCAAGTAAAAGATAAATCACTGCTAATTTTGCACCGTAACCAGGTGCTGCATGGCTATCGACTATTTTACCAAGTCCTAAAAACAACAATAAAACCATACCAAGAAAAGCTGGGCCCAGTACCAGTGCAAACAACAAGCTAAAATTCTTTAACTGAGACAGCATGCTCTTGAGGGTGGTCGTATATGCTAAGTATCGAAAAGAAAGGAATGAGAAGTAACTTGCAAAGGAATTTATCATAGTGATGTGCACTCAAAACCGTGCTGTATAAACACCTCTGGTTCGTGGCTTGTAATGATAATTTGCCCATTAGGTTTATTATCAAGGTAGTCATCAAGTAAGGTCAGCAAAAATTTTATACTTGTTTGATCAAGTGCAGCACTCGGTTCATCTAATAGCAAAAATGGAGCTTGCTTTAAAAAAGCAGTGATAAGCTGACACTTCTTTTGATTGCCACTCGACAAAGCACTAAAGCGAGTATTGAGGTGCTCTTTAAAGTTAAATCCAGTAATGAGTTGCTCAGGCATATCTTTCTTTAACGCCTTGCAACTAAGTTCAATAACTTGTCGCGCAGTTAAAAAATCTGGCAGAGCAATACGGTCGCTAGCAATTGAAACAATGTTTTGCGGCGATTTTAATGCTTGATTATTATATAAAACCTGCCCTGATTGCGGCTTTTCAAGGCCAGCTAGCATCATCAATAATGTTGTTTTTCCTCTGCCATTGGCTGCCTGTAAACAAACTCGTTTACCTTGAAATTGCTTATTATAGTTTTCAAAAACGTGGGCTGAAGCAAAGCGCTTATTGAGGTTGTTAATTTCAATCATGTTTATTCCTTTAATAGTGAAAAAATAGTAACACACTCATATCTCTTATTAGTTACATGATTTGTAACAAATATCGAACGGGTAAAACTTGCGTTTAGATTATGAACAGGCAACACTTTAAAACGAAAAATTAACAAGGAATAATTACAATGAAACCGAGTTTTCAACTAGCAGCTGTTGCATGCGCACTTAGCCTTGCACTTGCAGGATGTTCACAATCAACCTCACCAACGAGCAGCACCGAAAGCGTGCAACAAAGCCAAACTGTTAAACAGTATGACGCTGAAACCTTTTTTGATACAACCTCAATCATGGGCAGCAGCTTTTCACCAAAAGGCGACAAAATACTCGTTAGCAGTGACGAAAGCGGTATTTATAGCCTTTATGAAGTAGATATAAAAACCGCCAAAAAAACCCGCTTAACAGATTTTGAAGACAGTACGTATGCTGTGGCTTATTTCCCTAAAGATGAGCGCGTACTATTTACTAAAGATTCAGGCGGTAACGAGCGTTATCACATCTACGTTCGCGAAACAGATGGTACAGTTAAAGATCTTACGCCAGGTGAAGAAACCCGTGCAGGATTTGCAGGCTTCACAGAAGACGGTAAACACTTTTTTATAACCAGCAATCAGCGTGATGCTAAGTTTATGGACCTATATCGTGTTGATGCTAATAGCTATGAAGTAACGCCTGTTTATCAAAATACCATGGGGCTAGATGTCGGTGCGATCAGCCCTGACGGTCGATTTATTGCTTTATCGAAAAACAATTCGAACAAAGACAGCGATGTATTTATTCTCGATACGCGTAAAAAAACACTGAAACCAGAGCTCATTACCCGTCATGACGACGACGCTAAGTATGGTCCAGAAACCTTCTCAAGAGACAGTAAATCATTATATTACTCAACCGACGCCAAAGGTGAGTTTGCAGAAGTGTGGCGCTATGACTTAACGACCGGCGAGCACAGCCCTGCCCTCAAAGATGAGTGGGATGTGAGTTTTATCTACTTCTCTAAATCTGGCCGTTATCAAGTAAGCGGTGTTAATGCTGACGCAAGCACTAAAGTGTCGATAATTGATACCACCACAGGTAAAGGTATTGCCATGCCATCGCTGCCTGCTGGTAACTTACGTGGTGTGAACTTTTCAGCTGATGAAAAGACCATGGCGTTTTATTTAAATTCAGATACCTCGCCAAGTAACCTATTTGTGTGGCAACTCGGTGAATCAAAAGCTAAACAATTAACCAACACATTAAGTGATGCAATTAATCAAAATGACTTGGTTGAAAGCACAATTGTGCGCTTTAAAAGCTTTGATGGTTTAGAGATCCCCGGGGTTTTATATAAGCCTAAGCAAGCTAATAGCAACAACAAAGTACCAGCTTTAGTTTGGGTGCACGGCGGTCCTGGCGGCCAAAGTCGTACAGGATATAGTGCAATGCAGCAGCATCTAGTCAATCATGGTTATGCCATTTTTGCAGTTAATAACCGTGGCAGCTCAGGCTATGGTAAAACCTTCTTCCATTTAGATGATAAAAAACACGGCACTGACGATTTACAAGATATTGTTTACGGTAAAAAACACCTGCAAAGCCTAGATTGGGTTGATGCTGATAAAATTGGCATCATGGGGGGCAGCTATGGTGGCTTTATGACCGCCGCAGCTCTTGCCTTTGAACCTGAAGAGTTCAAAGTAGGCATTAATATATTTGGTGTAACAAACTGGGTTAGAACCTTAAACTCGATTCCACCATGGTGGGAAAGCTTTAAAAAGGCGCTGTATGATGAAATGGGCGACCCAGCGACAGACGGTGAACGTCACCGTGCCATTTCGCCACTATTTCATGCTAAAAACATCACCAAGCCATTAATGGTGATCCAAGGTGCTAACGACCCTCGAGTTTTACAAGTTGAAAGCGATGAACTTGTTGCCGCTGTAAAGGCAAATGGTGTGCCTGTCGAATATGTATTATTTGATGATGAAGGCCATGGTTTTACTAAAAAAGAAAACCGCATAAAAGCCTCAAATGCATACCTTGAGTTTTTAAATACCTACTTAGATAAATAGCAAAATTGCAAAGATAAAGAGCCGGTATGATGCCTAATGCTGATCAGTTAAGAA
>NZ_PNDF01000077.1:0-64016 GCF_005887195.1 Pseudoalteromonas sp. S1650
ATAGGCTGGGTGTAAAACTCAAAATTTAACTCGTAATATTAAACATCCTTTTATCAACCCCGTATCCTACTATAGCAAGCACCTAGCACCTAGCACCTAGCACCTAGCACCTAGCACCTAGCACCTAGCACCTGTGATCATTCCTACGCGATATAAAATCGCTGCTACAATTTTGCCAACTTGCTAACTCGCAACTCACCTCATTTAATCGTCTGGGCCTTTTAGGGTAAACACTAAATGCCTGCGCATGTCTTTTAAAATCACGCCTTTTTTCAGCATTGCGCCACTAAGGCGTTTTTGCCATTTTAATAGCTCTGGGGTCGCTGCATCGAGTGTTTGCTGGTTTTCAAATTGAAAACATAATAGCAATGAGCCTGGGAATAAGTGGTATTCCACATCAAACCAGCATTGCAACATGCCTTCAAGTTCTGCGCGACCTTGCTCTTCAAGGGCGTCGGCAACATTTAATACAAGGGCTTGCTGTTTTAATTGTACTTTAGAAAGCTTTTTCATTTAAAAACCAAAATCGAGTCGAAAAACTAATTATACCTAAGCTTCATGCTTGGCGGAATGCATTACGCCAGTCTCGCGGTGATAAACCAAACTGAGAGCGAAAATGGTGACGTAAAGTAACAGATGAGCCAAAGCCGCATTGCTCGGCTAAATGTTCTAGAGGTAAATCAGTTGACTCAAGAAGTCGCTGCGCGTGGTTTAAACGTTGATTTAACAGCCACTGCCCAACGCTCTGCCCAGTAAGCGATTGAAAGTGGCGGGTAAAGGTGCGTCGGCTCATGTGCATTTGCTCTGCGAGTGTATCAATCGTATGGTTGCTAGCTAAGTTTTTTTGCATCCGTTCAAGCAAGCTTGCTAAACGCTCATCAGCAACATTTTGCGGGACGGGTAGGGCAATAAATTGTGTTTGCCCGCCAGTGCGATACGGCGCAGTTACCATCATTCTGGCAATAGCATTAGTTTGCTCGCTTCCTAAAAATTTGCGAACTAAATATAAGCAACAATCAATGGCTGCCGCTGTTCCTGCCGATGTATATAGCCGATTATGTTCAAGGTAAAGCACTTGATTGTTAAGTTTCACTTTTGCAAAGCGCGCTTTGAAGTCATCGCTGTATGCCCAGTGGGTAGTTGCTTCAATATTATCTAAAAGCCCAATGTGCGCTAACGCATAAGCGCCTAAACAAAGCCCTACAATTATAGCGCCACGGCTATGCGCGTTTAGCAAACTGGTTGCTAATTCTTTAGAGGGGGCTGTTTCAGGTGATGGCCAAGACGGAATAATTATAATATCTGCTTGATCAAACTTTGTTATTGAGTGATGCGCTTGAATATCAAACCCCGCGCTTGAGGGCATTACAGCTTTACTTTCGCTGCACACTGCTAAGTTAAATTCTTTAATACCAGCTGAGCGAGCGCCTTCACCAAACACCATGCATGGTACTGCAAGGTGAAATGGACTGATATTTGGAAATGCTAATACTGCAACATTCATGGTAAAGCCTTATCAAACACTTTGGCCCAATATTATCGATAAATGGTGTTTGGGTCACTGTTTGATACGTTAAAAATTCAGCAAACTAGGCGTCAATACAATGAAAAAGGGTTTATACAATGACAAACACAGCATTACTAATTATCGACTTACAGAATGATTACTTTGAGGATGGCGCGTTTCCTTTATGGCAGGCTAAACAAGTAAAAGATCAGCTAGTAGATGTGATCAAACAATCAACAGAACGCGGAGTTTTACCTATTCATATTCAGCATGTTGCTGATCCTTCTCAGGGTTTAGCGCCATTTTTTAATGAAGGTACAGAAGGTGTTGATATTCATACTGATATTTTAAATGCAGCACCAGAAGCCCCTGTGGTTGTAAAACACTATGCAGACAGCTTTCACCAAACTAATTTAGAAGATGTCTTAAAGCAGCATGGTATTAAAAAACTTTTGATCGCAGGCATGATGACGCAAAACTGTGTGACTCATACAGCTATCTCAGAGCAAGCTAAAGAGTACGATGTAGAAGTTTTGACAGATGTGTGTACCACAGTATCTGAAATGCTACATTTAATCGCACTAAATGCGCTTGCCCCACGATTAAAACTCCTGGACGCAAAGCAAGCCTTGCTTAGTTTGCAAAGTAATTAATATTTGCAAAGGCCGAAATAACATCTTTGGCAAATGCAATACGGGGGTGTTTTAATGCCCCTTTGTTCCAAACTAAGTAAATAATGTTTTCTGGGCCTTCGGGCCCTAGTTGCACAAGCTCCCCGGCTTTTATCTGATCGCGACAAAGGTAATCGGGTAATACAGAATAACCAATACCTGAACGAATAATATTGCTAATAGCACGTATATCTGGGCAAATAGCAATGACGTTTGAGTGGCATTTTGCGTTGAATACAGCTTCAAAGTATTGTCTTATCAAAGGCAGCTCTTCATCATAAGCAACGACATTGTAGCTTGAGAGTAAATCTGCGGTAAGGGCGCTGTCTTTGATTTCTCGGCCATGTAAACGGTTCATAACCAAAATGAGCTTTTCTTTGTCGAGCACTAGGCTATCGAATAGTGCTGGATCAGGCGCTGATGCGGCAATAGCAATATCTGCAGTACCTGATTGCAAGGCATCAAAAATTCTCACTTTATTACCAATATGCAGAACAAGATTTACATTGCCAGATTGCAGTAAGTTGGCAATTTGTGGCCCCGATACACTACTAATATATTCGGCAGGTCCTGCAATATTAACAGTGCCATGTGCGGCATCAGAACGTGCCCGTATCGACATGATCTTTTGCTCTAATATATCGATATGACCAGAAACCTGCAGCGCTAGATCATGTGCTGCAGCGGTCGGAGTAACACCGCGGGCTTTGCGCTCAAATAAAGATTTACCAACTACAGTTTCCATTGCTTGAATATGAGAAGTCACTGAAGGCTGAGATAAGCCTAAATTAGCCGCCGCCTTCGTAATATTTTTACAACGATAAACTTCAACAAAGGTTTTTAATTGCGTGAGATAAGACATGTAACTGTACGAGCCATAAATATTCTGATTGCTCCTCTTAATTTATCCGAATTCTACTCGCCCCGCAAACTCACTATGATAACTTCACTTTCTAAGAGGACGAATTATGAAAAAGATATTACAGCGACTAACGCTTGTTGCTGCATCAACTATGTCGATGTTTGCAGTGGCGGGTGAAGGCGAAGTGTTGGTTATTTTATCAAGTGAAACAACTATGGATTTAGCTGACGGCCAGAGCATTGAAACAGGCTACTACCTAAATGAGTTTGGTGTGCCAGCAAAAGCATTAGTTGATGCGGGTTATGAGCTTGTACTTGCAACACCTAAAGGTAATGCGCCTCAAGTAGATAAAAAATCAGTGAGCACCGATTACTTTGATGGTGATGAAGCTAAAATGCAGAGCATTCAGCGTTTTGTAGCATCACTTCCTGATATCAATGATACCGCGAGTTTGAGCGAAATTTTAGCGGGTGACTTAAGCCAATATGAGGCTGTGTTTATCCCTGGAGGTCATGCACCTTTAATTGATTTAGCAAACAACCCAGAAGTGGGTGAAATTTTGCGTCACTTTAATAAGCAAGGTAAACCAACAGCGGCAATTTGCCATGGCCCAATTACCTTGTTGTCGGCTCAAGTTCAGCCAAATTCTTATTATCAAGCGATAAAAGATGGCGAAAAAGCATCAGCCAATAACTGGATTTATGACGGCTATAAAATGACTATTTTTTCAGACCCTGAAGAGCGTGTTTTTGAAAGCAGTTTAGAAGGTAAAAAGCTTAAGTTTTATCCAGCTATGGCAATGGAAAACGCCGGTGGAAATATGGCATTCGCTAGTGAGTGGCAGCCAAACGTGGTTGTTGACCGCGAACTCATTACGGGGCAAAACCCGTTTTCAGATAAATTATTAGCAGAAAAGCTTTTAGAAATGTTAGCTAAGTAAATTAGCTAATTAGCAATTTAAACCTAATTTAAGGGGCATTTAAATGTTGAACTTTATTTATAAAAATCAAACCGAAATTTTGTTTGGTAAAGGTCAAATGAGTGAGATCACGTCACGTTTACCAGAAAACGCTAAAGTACTATTACTTTTTGGTGGTGGCTCAATAAAGAAAAACGGCGTTTACGACCAAGCAATGAGTGCGTTAGCCGATGTTGACGTTATAGAGTTTGGTGGTGTTGAACCTAACCCAACATACGAAACACTGATGCAAGCTGTGGCAAGTGCTAAAGAGCATAATGTTAACTTTATTTTAGCTGTTGGCGGTGGCAGTGTTATTGATGGCGCTAAGTTTGTTGCAGCAGCTTATAACTTTGCAGGTGAGCCGTGGGATATCCTTGTTAAAGGTGCTGAGTTTAGTAACCCGCTTCCTATTGGTGCAGTATTAACTTTACCTGCAACTGGCTCTGAGAGTAACGGCAACTCAGTGGTTACTAAAAAAGAGACGTCGCAGAAACGTGCTTTTTCATCACTGAGTGTGCAACCAGTTTTTGCAGTACTTGATCCTGAATATACTTTTTCGTTACCAGAGCGCCAAGTAAGTAATGGTGTTGTAGATGCATTTGTACACGTTATTGAGCAGTACTTAACTTACCCAGTAAATGCGCCATTACAAGACCGCTTTGCAGAAGGTATTTTACAAACTTTGATCAGCGAAGGACCTAAAGCGCTGAGCGAACCGCAAAACTATGATGTAAGAGCCAATGTTATGTGGTCGGCTACAATGGCACTGAATGGTTTGATTGGTCAGGGTGTACCGCAAGATTGGTCTACACATATGATTGGTCATGAATTAACAGCCCTTTATAATCTTGATCACGCACAAACACTAGCGATTGTTTTACCTGCACTAATGCATGTTCAAAAAGAGCAGAAGTCTATTAAAATACAGCAACTTGGTGAGCGAGTGTTTGGTTTTAATTATAGCGATGAAGCTGAACAAATCGATAAAACGATTAAAGCAGTGCAAGACTTCTTCGAAGCAATGGCTGTGAAAACACGCCTTGCTGATTATGACCTTGATGAACAAGCAATCGACGCGGTTGTTAATAACTTAGAAAAGAATGAGTTAACTACGCTAGGTGAACACGGTGATATTGATTTAGCGAAAGTTAAGCAAATATTAGCGCTGGCACTTTAGGGGTTAAATTTAAAGGCGTAACATAAGCTGTTACGCCTTTTTAAAAAATTGAAGACGTTTAATTCTATTGCATAAGCTAGTAAAATCTAGGCAATAAATTATCGATAAAAATCACACCATGAAACTTACCCATTTATTTTCAAGCGCTTGTTTAGCTTTATCTTGCTTTGTCTATGCAGAACCTGCAAAGTTTTATGCTAATGAAGCATTGCAAAAACAAACGCCAACAGCATACGCGCTCAGTGAATCTAATATTCCTTGGTTAGAGCAAGCACATAAGCAAAGACAACTTGATGCAGAAAAACTGGTCAACGCCTTAAAGCAAAATAAAGCGCTTTATAAAAAGTTAATGAACTGGGAAGCGCTATCGTTTGAGCAGCGAATGGCTTTACTACCAGAGGTGTTTGCAATTGAAATTAAAAGCTTTGCTATTACAGCACCAACCTTGGTGATAAATAACACCTTGTATCCGCAAAGAGCAGTTAATTTTGTGTTTGATGTACGTTACCCAGGTGCAGGATTAGTTTATTTAAACCCAGATAAGCTCAAAGAGATGGAAGTTTATGCGCCATTAGCGTTTTTATTACACGAAACCCGCCATGCATACCAATTTCAGCTAGCCTTTAAAGAGCAAAACTTATTAGCAAAAGGTTACTTAAGCGCATTTAAAACGCAGAGTAACTTATCGGGCGCATCATTTAGTGATTTTTTAACACTACTTAATGAGTACGAGGCGTTTCAATTTGGTAATCAGGTACTTGAACTGCTCACTGATGGTAAGTTTGAATCAGCAATGATGGGCACGTTTGCTAGCCAATTTAATGAACATAACCACTTAAAAATTGATTTGCTCGAACTGGCTAAAGAACCCCAAAAGGGCAGTTTACTTGAGCGGTTTAATGCCGCGATGAAAGAGCAATATCAGCTACGTTACCCTGAAAAATAAACTAACGTAGTGAGTATTCACTATTTCATTGAGCGCCATGCAAAGGTCGAGGCGGCAACCACAATCGCAATAGAAATACCAAGGTAGAGGGTTTCTATTGTGCCGCCAAACTCAACGGCGTGTTCTAAAAACAGAATCACCAAAATCACAGATGTTACCTGCACTAAAGTAATTTTTAAGTCATGAAAATCTTCGATATGAAAGGCGGCCAAAAACTGGCTGCTTTTTGTTGTTGAGGGCGATATAAATAGCCGGTACAGACTGATGGTAATGACTTGAAGAGTAATGCCGATGAGTAATAGGTCGAGAATTTTTAAAAGCTCGACAATTAACTCTTTCCCTCCTTTTGCTGAGTCAGGTAGTGCGGTGATGGTGACTTTCACAACATTGAAAACGATATTTACACAGGCAATGTAAACGAGTAACGATGAAATTGCTGTAGTGATAATCGCGATGATGACTAAAAACCGGCTATTTTGAAAAAGGCGCTCCATATCAACTCACACAAATTAATTTCTTTAATATACGTAGTTTAGCTCGTTTTTGATTAATTACTGAACTTATTATATGCCAAGTAAAACCTAACTTATTAGTTCTTTGAGTATTTACTCGTAAGGTCGGGTTGTGTATAAGTTTAAGGAACAACGAAGGTTGTTCTTATTTAGCTTTATTTTAAAAGGGATGTTTATGGGTTCTATGGCTAAGCACTCACTGGAACTGGATTTAAATGATAAAAAATGGTTTCGATATGCAGCCTTTAAAGGAAAATCGTCACTAACTGAAGATTCATTAACAGAACTAGAATCTCTCCCAGGTTTAGCGACGTTATCTGGGTGGGCCGAAGTGTTTTTTGCGCTTATGGTATGCGCGATTTCGTTATCTAGTTTTTATTTAGTAGATGTTGTTAAACCATGGTTGGCTTTTTTAATTTGCCTTATAAGCTTTTTATTGGTGTTTATTACCAAACGCATCATGACTTACAAGAAGTATGGCTTTGGTTCTAAATGGGCAATGAGCATAAGCAAGGATGAGCTCAAAATTGATAAGTTGACGTTTAAAAAGCACCAAAATCACACTCTCACCATTGCTAAAAACCAAATCGCAGAGGTGTTATTTCACTATACGATGGATCTAAAACGCAAACGAAAGTTTGGCGAACCACGAGTTAGATTACCCACCTTGCATGTGTGTGAAATTCACTTAAAAAATGGTGATACCCATGAAATTGACGGGATGCGGGTAGGGCTTTTTAACGTATTATATTTAATGGTTTTTCATGGCTACCCATTAAGCTTTAAAGGCACTTTTGCTGGTGGTGCAGGGAATGTCTTAATTTTGTTACTAAGGATGTTTGCTCTATCAGCGATTGCAAGTGCGCTTAGTATGCTTTTCATTAATTTAAAGCCATGAGCAGTTGTTGTATGTTCTTGAATGAAATAGCGCCTATTAAAATCAATAGACGCAACAGGTACGCTCGTATTAAGCAATAAAGTCAAGGGTTACAAGTAGTCGTTTTTCGCCAGCAGCAAGTGCTGGTGAGCGGTGCACAAGGCCTTTGCCTTCGTTATCTTGCCAAGTTTCGCCTTTTAATAAGGCTACATCACCCACATTTAGAGAGTGAATTTTAGCATTTGCTGTCATTAATCCTGATTCTTCATCGCTTAATCCTTGATGACCAGCGCCAAGTTTGGTGCGATCAAGTCCTGCATTTTGCAACCACTGCGAACCACTACCATAATATGTGCTGACTAAGCGGCAAGGGACTTTATCAACATGAAAACGTGGGCACATGGCACGTTCAAGAACTCTTAAACGTAATCCGGTGCGCTTTAACTCAAATAAATAACAAAACATATCAACAAGCTGAGCGAGGTCGGCTTTAAGCTCTTTTGTTTGAGGTAGTTTTTCAAGGGCTTTATCAATGTCAGCCACAATGCTGTTTTGATTGATCACAGCGTTAATGCTGAGTTCTGGGTTGGATGTAATACTCTCAGCTACTTCTGATTGCAGCTGTTCAGCTAAGTTACGCTGCCAAATTGCAATGTTATGCTCAGGTTTATAAATTTGTGAAAACACCACAGGGCTTAGCGCTGTTGCTGCCGCTGATGGTAGGTTATCAGTGTCATGTTCTAATACGTAGGCTGTCATTATGCTTCCTCCCAAACAGGAAATGGATCGGGCAGGGTTTGCCAAAGTGCTTTGCCTGCTAATAGTTCATCGTCGCTAAGTAAGCAGTTATCGAGAGCTTGAATGATCGCTGCTTGATTGAGGTTTTGGCCAATAAAAACCAGCTCTTGGCGCATATCACCAAAGGGTTCTTGCCATACTTGGTTAATTGAATCTAAGTAGTCGCTATCTGTTGGCCACTGATCTTTAGGTAAGGCTTTCCAAAATATCCCGCCAAAACCATAGCGGGCTATGCCGCCAGCTTGATTCCATTGGCAAGCAAATTGTGGTCGAGAGGCTAACCAAAAGTAGCCTTTAGAACGAAGTAATTTGCCTTCGCGTTGATTGTTATGAATAAAGTTATAAAACTTTTCAGGGTGAAAAGGGCGGCGAGCCTCGTAAGTAAAGCTACTAATACCGTATTCTTCGGTTTCTGGGGTATGCTCGCCGCGTAGCTCTTTTAGCCAGCCAGGTGCTTGCTGAGCTTTTTCAAAGTTAAACAGGCCCGTGCCGAGAATTTTATTGATATCAACTTGGCCATTTTCAATGGCAATAAGCTCTGCAGAAGTATTTAATGAGCTTAAAATGGCTTTTAAACTCTCAAGTTCATCGGCACTAATTAAGTCTGTTTTACTAATTAAAATAACATCAGCAAACTCAACTTGATCAATAAGTAAGTCGGCTACGCTTCGCTCATCTTCATCACCTAAATGCTCGTTGGTTTCTTGTAAAAATTTGGCTTCGTTAAAGTCGTTTAAAAAGTTAACGGCATCAACGACCGTGACCATGGTATCAAGCCTTGCAACATCAGAAAGTGACACGCCATCTTCATCAGCAAAGGTAAATGTTTCGGCAACAGGAAGGGGCTCTGAAATACCCGTTGATTCGATAACTAAATAATCAAATTGGCCTGTTTGCGCTAAAGCGCGTACTTCAATGAGTAAGTCTTCACGCAATGTACAGCAGATACAGCCATTGCTCATTTCTACTAGTTTTTCTTCGCCGCGGCTAAGCGAAACATCGTTTTTAACTGTTGCTGCATCGATGTTTATTTCGCTCATATCATTGACGATTACAGCCACTTTTTTGTCTTCACGGTTATTTAAAATATGGCTGAGCACAGTGGTTTTACCTGCACCTAAAAAGCCAGAGAGCACGGTGACGGGAAGTTTGCTCATGGTAGTGACCCTTAATTAGATTAAACAAAATACGTTAATGTTTTGTTATAATATATCAATAAGGGGGCGTTTAGGAATAGTAATCGTTGTTCGAGTAATACTATTTGACAGTGTACGAATAGGTACAACTGGCTTAACCTTTAGGTAAATGACTGCTTATTAAGGATTTATATGCGTTTAACCAAACTGTTGTTACCGCTTTTTATGGTGTGTTTGCCTTATACGTTATCGGCAAAAGAGCCGTTAGCACCAAAGCTCCCTGAGGCTATACAAGAAATTTACCCTACAGTCATGAATCAACAAATTTGGGTTGCTGGGGGCATCTCTACTGAGCTGCCAGCATCAACGGGTAAGATGACTGCAAAAGTTCATTTTTGGTCGCCTGAGTATGCTAGTTGGCAATCAGCCCCGAGTTTGCCTGAAGGGCGTCATCACACGTATTTAATCGCAGTAGAAAACAGGCTATTTGCCTTTGGTGGTTTTGTTAATAGTCAAGGCCAATGGACCAATAGCCGTGATGTGTTAATGCTAGATAAAGGCGCCAAAGCATGGCAAAAGGTGGCGAGTTTGCCTTTTGCGTTAAGTGAGACTGTGGGCGCAGTGCTTAATGGTAAAGTGCACTTAGCAGGTGGACGTAGCCCACACAGTGAACAAAATGGGCAATGGCAGCATAGTTTAGATGTGAGTACGCATTTAGTCTTTGATCCTAATAGCTTCACCTTCAAAGAAGCTGCACCCTTACCTTCGGCTAGAAACAGTGCGGCGAGTGCACAAGTAAACGGCCGTTGGTTTGTGTTAGGTGGCAGAACCGTTGGCGGCGAGCCTATCACTGACATGCTCGAATACTTACCCGAAACAGACACTTGGCAAGCACATGCAGCACTCCCTAAAGCACGAGCAGGGCATGCGGCGGCAGTTATTGATAATGCTATCACTGTGTTTGGCGGTGAACATAGCCAAGGAGTTGACCGTGAGGTTTTTAGTTATGATTTAACCAAGCAGCAATGGCGCAAAACTTTCGAATGGCAAACACCTCGCCACGGTTTAGGAGCTGTTACATTAAACGGCGAAATTTGGCTAGTGGGTGGTGCCACAAAGGTAGGACTTTCTGAAACGAGCCGTGAAGTGAATAATGCAAATGTGCTGCTTGAAGGTATGAAAGGTTTATGATTACTGTCTGTTAAAAATAATGTTATATTTGTATTCTTACCAAAAAGTAATAAAATAATACAAATTAAAATTTAACGATCAGGTTTCAAGATGACATTACAAACAAATAGTCCGTTAGTAGAGCAGCGTGCCGATCCATTTGTGCATAAGCACAGCGATGGTTTTTATTATTTTACCGGTTCTGTACCAACTTATGATCGCATTGAACTTCGTAGGGCTGCGACATTAGAGGGCCTAAAAGACGCTGAAACCTTTGATATTTGGTTCAAACATGACAGCGGCCCGATGAGTCGTCATATCTGGGCACCTGAAATTCATTACCTCGATGGCAAATGGTACATCTACTTTGCAGCCAGTGAAGAAGATGATATCTGGGCATTACGCCCGTATGTGCTTGAGTGTAAAGGTCAAGATCCGTTAAATGATGAATGGGTTGAGCTTGGCATGATGCAAGCGGCTGAGGGCGATGAAAAGTCATTCACTGATTTTTCTCTAGATGCCACTATTTTTGAAAATAACGGTAAGCGTTACTTCTGCTGGGCAGAGAAAACGGGTGGTCAATTTGCGGCATCCAACCTGTATTTAGCTGAGATGGAATCTCCAATTAAGCTAAAAACAGCACAGTTTATGCTGACGACACCTGATTACGATTGGGAGCGTGTCGACTTTTGGGTAAACGAAGGCCCGGCAGTACTTAAAAATAACGGTAAAATTTTCATTGCTTTCTCTGCAAGTGCAACAGGCGCATGTTATTGCATGGGTTATATGGAAGCCGATGAAAACAGCGATTTACTTGATCGTAATTCGTGGACCAAAACACGTATGCCAGTACTTGAAACAAGTGTTGATAAGAAAATTTTTGGTCCAGGTCATAACTGTTTTACAGTAGCTGAAGATGGTGAAACACCACTGTGTATTTACCATGCCCGAGACTATGAGCACGCAGTTGGTGAACCAAGTGTGGTGCCAAAAACAGACACTCGTCCACTTGAGGAAATAGTAAAAGATCCACTTTACGATCCAAACCGCCACGCTCGTGTGATGGAAGTAAAATACGACGAAAATGGTCGTCCGCTATTTGAATTGTATTAATTTACAGTGATTCAAAATTCGCTTACAAAGCCACCTACTCAGGTGGCTTTATTGTATGAGGTTTAGTTAGCTAACAATAGCTGGGTACCAGTTTGCCATAGTCACCCCAAATAAGCCGATTAAGAACACGATTGATATTAGCGTCATCAAACAGGCGGTGCCGATAGTGATAAAGGTAATATTCGTTCGAGCTGCATAGCGGACAAGTTCGGCTATTAAAAGGGGGACTAAGTAAGAGCAAAGGCTAACAGCAAGCACGGCAGGCCCTGTGAATGTGGCGGTATCGACGCCTAAGGTGCCAAATACTAAAAACCATGCAAATATTAATAATCTAAAAAACAACACACCGTTAGCGGCAAGATATAAGCGTATAGCCCATACTTGATGGGCGTTAAAGTTACGAGCCCTTGCGGTTTTAACCGCAAATAGACTTGATACGATAACCACTAAGCCGCCAAACATTGTCAGCGCATGCATTAAGGTATTACCAACCGTTCCTCTTACTATCATTAAATACATGCCAGCAAATGAAATACAGCAAGCTAAAACAACAAATACACGACCATTGTAGCGATGAAATGCTCTGTATTTTGTTCTCAGTTTTTCAATCAGCTGTAAGCTTCCGCCAAGGATCATCACGACAGCAAATAATACATGCACTGCATACATCAAATTCCCCGTTGCATCATTGGCAACATAAGCGGTGTTATTAAGTCGGTTCCAACCAGAAAGACCTGTAGTTAACCCTGTCACTCCATAACCAAGAATGAGGTAAATCACAAAGCAAGTTTGCGCCATTATCAGGCTAATAAACCAAAGCTTTTTACTGTATTCGAGCGCCTTTAAAGGCGTGAGTTTGCTATTTTTGTTAAACATCATCAAATCCATTATATTTTTCTAATACCGCAAATATAAAGGGCTAGAGAAGAAACTCTTCTCAAATTCGAAATTTGATCAATAAAATATTGTGATTATTTATGAGAACTCACACAGGGTTTGACACATTCACTAACAAACTCTTTTTGCTATGTTGATTTTGAAAAAGTACACTTATCTGATTGGTAAAAAAATCATCAATCACCCAATTTAAGGCATGAAGAGTTATGCAAAATACATCCCCTTATTACTTACTCGTTTTCGTTTGTATGGGGCTCATGCTGCTAAATGGCATGAAAAAAGATAAGCAACTTATTCATTATCTGTTTGCTGTATTTTGTGGCTCGCTTTGCATGGTTGGGGTGCAAAAAATTAGTGCGCCCAGTATTGGTGTTTACAGTTATTTAATTGGCTTATTTACCTGCGCAACTTGTAATATGGCTTGGCTTATCTCACGGACTTTATTTCGAGAGCAAAAGCCTATTTCTAAGGTGCATATTGCAGTGGCAACTGCTATTGCGGGGTTAATTATGTTTAACCAGACGTGGCATTATTTGGTGAGTATTGATGTAGAGCTTTTCCCTGATAGCCAATTTATGTGGCGTTTAAAGCAAGGTATGGCCGAAATAACGGTACTGCTCTCTTCAAGTATTCTGGTATTGTCTTTTTGGGAAGCATTACGGGGTTATAAAGGTAAAACACAAACGCAAAAGTTGCAGGCAAAGATTTTTGCTAGCTGCTACTTCTTAGCTGTATTTAATGCCAGCATTTTGCCTAAATTTTTATTCAGTGAGAGCGAATTTCGACAATTTGAGCCGCTTATAATTACCTCATCTGCATTGTTGATTGTATTTGCCATGCAGCTAGTAATGTTCTTGCAAAAACGTGCCCACAACAGCGTACCTGAAGCTGTTGATAGTGAAGTGCTGAACTCTGAAAAGGTAGTGAAAGCTACCAATCAGGCTGAACAATCTGAAAATAATGAGGTAGAGGCTGAGCTTATTACTGGCATAGAAGCACTCATCAATAAGCAGGTTTATTTGCAAACTAATTTGAAAATTTCTGATTTTGCCCAAGCATTAGCAGTACCTGAATATAAGATCAGCCGGGCAATTCGTTACCACTTTAAAGCTACAAATTTTAATTTATTTATTAATCAGTACCGAATACAGCATGCGCAAGGGTTGTTACTAAAAGACGAAGCAAGTCATTGGAGTATACTTAGTATTGCAATGGAAAGTGGTTTTTCTTCGCTTGCTACCTTTAACCGTGTGTTTAAAAGCATCGTTGGGGTTAACCCTAACGAGTTTCGTAAGCAGAACAACTCAATAGGTGAACAAAAAATCATAGAGCTTACTGACTAAAAGTTACAGAGGCTTTTGCGTTAAATGCTCAGCAATGACCTCAAACATGGTTTGTACTTCTATTGGCTTGGCGATGTAGCCTTGCATGCCAGATTCTTTTGCTTTAGTTAGGTCGGCTTCCATGGTGTTGGCGGTCATGGCGATGATTGGAATATGCGCAAACTTTGATTGCTGTTTAATTTTATTCGCGGCGGTATAACCATCCATTCTTGGCATTTGACAGTCCATTAAAATGCAATCGAATGTGCCTTTTTCTACTGCTTCAATCGCTGCAACCCCGTCTTCGGCGATATCAACAATAAAGCCATTTGAACGCAATATTTGCGATGCGACTTGTTGGTTTAGCGGGTTGTCTTCAACGAGAAGTATTTTTGAGCCCGCGAGCGTTTTAAAACAGGTGTTATCTACTTTGTTTTCCTTTTTAGTAGCGATCCCCATCACATGCTCAAGGGTTTTTAGTAAGTTTCCTTTTATAATCGGCTTTAAAAGTATTTCTTCAACGGTTTTATCTAGCGTACTTAGCGTGTCTTTAACTTCTTGGTTTTCAAAAGATGCGAGAATAATGGTTTTTTTAATATCGATAGAAAGCTGCTTTTTGAGGTTTTCTAAAATGTTATTTTGCTCACAGTTTAGTACGTGCCAATCTAAAAAAATAAAGTCGTAACTATGGCTAATATCGACCTCAGAGAGTTTTTCATCCATGCAATCAATAGTTTTTACATTGATGCTTAATGTGTTGAGCATGCTTTGGAGAATAGCTTCAGGTTGGCCGCTTTGCTCAATAATAAGAGCTCGCTTATGTTTGAAAATGTTTGTGTCGTGGCAGCTTTGCATACCCGATAGCGCAAATGACACATCAAAACTAAAGCAACTCCCTTTGTTTAATTGGCTTTTTACCTCAATGTGACCACCCATAAGCTCGATGATCTTTTTACTGATAACAAGACCTAGACCTGTACCGCCAAACTTACGTGTTGTTGAAACATCGGCTTGTGAAAAAGGCTTAAACACACTATTTACTTGCTCTTGAGACATACCAATGCCTTGGTCAATGACCTGAAATTTAATACAAATAGAGGTATCGGTTTGTGACTCTTTTGTCATTTTTAGCGTGACATTTTGCTGGTTTGAAAACTTAATAGCATTGCTCAGTAAATTTAACAAAACTTGATTGAGCCTAAGTGCATCACCGATTAAAAATTCAGGAATATCATCGTCAATTTCAAAAATGACTTCGATGTTATTTTTCTCAATTAAGCTACTGGCTAAATTAGCTAGGTTAGCGAGAAAGTTGTTTAGATTAAAATCACTGTTTTCAAGTTCGAGCTTATTGGCTTCTATTTTAGAAAAGTCGAGAATGTCATTGATAATACCAAGCAGTGATTTGGCCGAGAGTTGGATTTTTTCAATGTAATCATATTGTTTGTCGGTTAATTCTGTATCAAGGGCGAGGTGGGCCATGCCTAGAATTGCATTCATTGGCGTACGGATTTCGTGACTCATATTCGCTAAAAACATCGATTTAGCTTGGTTGGCGGCATCGGCTAACTCTTTGGCTTTATTTAAATCCTGGGTGCGAATGATGACTTCTTGTTCTAGATTTTCGGCGGCATGTTTTAGCGTCATATTGGCTTCATATAACTCTAAGGACTTCTGTTCTAAAAGCGCTTCGGCTTCTTTTCGAGCCTGGCGCTCTCGTTCTATTCTACGTTTGTAGAGTTCTTCATCCACATTAAGCTTCTTTTGTTAGAGTAAAAGTGGCAGATTGATAGTTATCCTCAATCTCGCTTTTAACGGTAATAACTTCATTGAAATGTTCGCATGCGCCCTCAATTAAGCCCTCAGCTAGACATGCAAATGGGTTACCAGAGCGATAAAACATTTGCATTTCGTTCTGGCTAATTCGTTTAGTTTCAAAGCTTGGTAATTCAGCGTCGTTGTAGAGCTTTTTAACTTCAATATGTACGTGTTGGTCAATGGTATCAAGGAATTCAAAAGTACTTTCGACACTATCAAAAAAGTGTGGAAATAAAACAAAAAAACGCTTTAACAAATACTTACCATAAGCATGAACTAGTTCATCAACGGGCTTATTTATGTGATTGCTTAATGAGCTGACCAACATTAACAGCTCTTTATTGTCGTAGTTTCCAACGCTGGTGTAAGCGCCGTTTGAAGTAAGTGAGTTTTCTTCAATGATTTTGTCTGCGACCTCATAAGAAAACTCATTTTCGACCATTTCTAAAAACTCGGTAAAGACGATACCTTTCATATAATTGGCCTAATGATTTTTCATACTTAAAGTTTAGATATAAACAAGAGTTTTACAATTTTTATGTATCAAACTTTAGTATGACTAGCGATAAAATCAGCTATTAAGTTTTTTGCTTTAAATAACACAGACTTTGTCGGGAGTTGTAGTCATGTAGTTTTCAGATGGTTTATTAGTTTCTTTACAAAAAATAAACATTAATTGTGTTTTTGGGTACATGCAGGTAGTCTATCTTTATAGGTAATTTAATATTATAAATAGTTAAGGAAGATAGTCTTGAAGATTTACAGCTCAACTAAGTTGTTAGTGAAAACATTAATAGTACTTTTGTGCTTTACTCAACATACCTTACAGGCACGAGAATGTAGTGCTATGCCAGAATCTGGCAATGTATACTCTGTAATTAATAGGGGGTCTGGCCTTGCACTTGATGTAAATACCAGTGATTCTAGCTCAGCCCCGAATATTATTAGCTACGAATACTGGGGTGGAAATAACCAAAAGTTTCAGCTTATTCAAGAAGCAGATGGCTATTGGATTATTCGCTCTAAATTTAATAATAAAGTTCTTGATGTGTTGAACTCATCGCAATCAAATGGTGCAAATATAATTGCTTATGATGATTGGCAAGGAGCAAATCAACGTTGGTTGTTAAAAGCATCTTCATCGGGCGGCTTCAATATCGTTAATAAGTTAACAGGTAAATCTTTGACAGTTGCAGGCTCAAATAATACTGCAAATGTTTATCAAAATGATGATGCTGGGATCAGTTCACAAAGATGGTTTATTAACCCTGTAAATGATGATTGTGGAAGCACAGGTACCACTCCCAGTGACTTAATAGGTTTTGCATCTCAAGCAGGCCAAGATGGATTGAGCACAACGACCGGTGGTGGGAATAACACAGCCATCACAGTATATAGCTGTGATGATTTAAGTACGGCGTTGAGTTCTGGCTCTGCTGCGGTTATTCAGGTTCCAGATAACACCGTGATTGATTGTAGAACCGCCAATAGAACGGTGCCAGCTTGCCCACTTGATTGTGGCCAATGGGGTGATTACGGTAAAACTTGGTACAGAATACCTGTTGGTAATCAAAGCTGTAGTGAGTTGGGAAGTAGCTCAAACTCAACCGTGAATGTTACCCGCAATGATAGACGTATCATTGTGCAATCAAATAAAACGCTGCAAGGGTTAGGTAAAAACTCGAAAATAATTGGTGCCAGCCTCGTTATCAGTAATCAACGAAATATTATTATTAAGAACATTATGCTTGAGGATATTAACCCTGCGCTTGTTGAAGCTGGTGATGCTATTTCAATAGATGATAGTAGTCATGTATGGGTTGATCACATGGCATTTAATAAAATAAGTGATGGATATATTGATGTAGACAATAGTCAAAACGTTACTTTAAGTTGGAATCGTTTTTACGGGCATAACACGCAAGTTTGCGCTAACCAGCATTGGTATACTCATTTATTCAGAAACTCTCAAATAACAGCGCATCACAATTTTTGGGATACAGCAGCAGGGCGAAATCCTAAAGTCGATGGCTATAATTCACGTGTGCATATGTTTAATAATTACTGGAAGAACATTACTTACTTCTCAATTAGTGCAGGTAATGGCGCTGAGGTTTTAGTAGAAAACAATTACTTTGAAAATTCAGCAAAACCGCACTGGAATCAAGGCTCGGGTTATTTTAGTGCTTCAGGAAATATTTACACTGGAAGATCAGCAACTGATCAATATCGTGATAGCGGAGCAGCGGTATTTGGTGATGTTCAACTTTACCCATACCGCTTGGATGATCCAAATTCTTTGGGCAGTAAAGTGAATGGCGGAACAGGCCCACAATAAATACTTATTGTGAGTTGGAAAAAGCTCAGCTATTACTAAATAGCTGAGCTTAACGTTTTAAATTGCAACTAAGCTTTGCTCCAGCATCGCTTTAATTTGCTTAACAATTTTAGCTTCTGTCTCGGGCTCAAATTGCTGAATACGTGGGGTGTGAATATGCCCTGTAGGGATGTCTGAATTAAGCTCATCACGCAGTCGAATACTACGATACGAAATTTCATTTGATAAGTAGCCGCCACCACCACCTTTGACAGCAATCGCACCTTCTAATTCTTTAAGAGATTGTGGCTCAAATGCTTTTTCAAGCGTAACGACTTTATGATTGTCGTTGATTGGGAATGGCCCTTTGGCTTTTTGCATCTGCTTAACTGGTAAGCTAAAAGTGACAAACTCATTGCCCGGAAGAGGGCGGTCGTTAAGGCTCGAAATTTTCGGTGCAGTGGCTGTGCCGCCATACACAATATTGGCGTTATCGGGCGCCGTTACACTACGGCGTTTACCCGGGAAGCGTTCAAGATCAAAGTCTTTGCTGCCCATACTGATAGTGGCAATCATATCGACATTGTTAAGTGCGTAATAGGGCGCAAGTAATGATTCGATAATACCTTGGTCAAAGTCTTCGTAGCGTACTGGCACCATTACCGTATTGATCTCAGCGCTAATGCCATTGTAATTAATCACTTGGCCATCAAGTAATAATGCCGCAACACCTGATGGGTTACTTTGATTAATATTTCTATCTAAAAGGAACGGATCAAAACCTGTAATTAAAATGCGTTTATCGGATTTTTTACTGTAATCAAGGTCGGTTCGGCCTCGGCTGCCATTTTCAAGCATGGTTAATAACGCGGTTTGTTCACTGTCGGTCATTGCAAACTGAGGTTTGCTGGTGCGAATAATCTTGCTTGAAAGTAAACGTGCCCAATACAGCTCTCGGTCGTCGAAGCTGTTGGTTTTAATTATACGCGCTTTGGCATCGCGCCATAATTGTTTGGCGTAATCATCAATAAGGTCACTTGCTTGCTGATAACTGGTGGCAGCTTGCCATTGTTTTTCAAATTGATTTACTTCATCAGAAAAAGCACTCAACACCTTTGGCATGGCTTTGCTGGCTTTTTCAATACGCAGTTCCTCAACGGTTAAATTGGCTGCAAATGCAGTAAATGACGAGGCGATTAAGCTAGTGGCAAGTAAAACTTTTTTCATGATTATCCTATTTAGTTACAGCAGGTTTTGTAGGCTTGAGTTAACTATCCTATGGATAAAAGCTGAGCGCAAATAAAATCGCTCAAAACAGAATTAGAGAAATAATGAATGAACAGAGATAGCGCTTTTGCTCAATACTTTACCTCAAAGGAAGGACTTTAAATGTTCGATATGAGTTAATTTATTATTGTTTTTCGATAATTTTTGTTTGTTTTTTAACTTTTTCAGTGCCATAGTAGTTTTTTTACTAGAAGGATCGTGAAAATGAAATTTGGTTCTATAGCAATCGTTTCGCTGATTGTGTTGTTATTAACTGGTTGTACGACAATTAAAGTTGAGGAGTCTCACTTTTTGTATCCGGATAAAAAAATAACGATGCAGGAAATACTAAATGTTGATGCGACAGCCAAAAAGCAAGAAGTTACTTTATCCACCGATGAAGGCATCACTCTTAAAGGCACCCTAATTAAAGTTGCAGATGCACGCGCAACAGTTATTTACTTTGGTGGCAACCAGTTTCGCGTTAGTGCCGCAGGCGGGGATCCTGCCAAGCTACTTTTACCTTTTCAGGTAAATATTCTAATGATGGACCATCGCGGTTATGGGCTGAGTTCTGGAGTACCCAGTGTGGCTAACCTAAAAGCTGATGCATTACTGGTGTTTGATTATGTGAAAGGCAGAGCCGATCTAAGTACTTTGCCTGTGGTGATCCATGGTCATTCTTTAGGAAGTATGATTGCAGGTTATGTTGCCAGTCAGCGCAACGTCGATGCTCTCGTACTCGAAGGCAGTGTGACAAATGTTGAGCAGATGACAGCAGCACGAATTCCGTGGTTTGCTAAACCGTTTGTTAGTGTTGAATTTAGTGAAGAGATTTATCAAGTTGATAATTTAAAAGTATTACAAGTTTACCAAGCACCGCTATTAATAATCACCGGTGAAAAAGACACACAAACGCCACCTGAGTTAGCGGAAGATTTATATCAACATGCAAAATCTCAGCAAAAGCAGCTTTACATTGCAAAAGGTAAGCATCATTCAAATGCGTTGACAGGTAAGCAGTTAGCGACTCACTATGAGCAACTTTTAAAACAAATAACACTGAGTAAATCGTCATGAAAAAAATAGTGTGGATGAGTACGCTGATCCTAAGCTTGCTACTTTTTACGCTTATTAGTTTGTTAGTAACAAGCATTATTGTCCTTTTCAGTGACAGTGATGTGTTAAGTTTTACGCAAAGTAACGGTGCGCATATGTGGATTGGCCTTGAAGTCAGTGGATCTTGGCAAGGAATCGCTCAGACATTGGGTGAGCATGGCTTTGATAGTGTTTTATGGCTGGGTCTTGTGCAATTGCTGCCGTTTTTTCTTATCAATATAATTTTGATTCGGTTATTTCTGCTTTACCGATGTGGATCTTTTTTCACTATTGAAAATATCCAATGTTTTAAATGGTTAGGTGGCGTATTATTAGCGCAATTTGCACTAGTTGTATGCTATCCATCACTACTTATAACTCTTCTTAATTTTGCAACAGGAACTGATATGGGAAGAGTCGTGACGATACAAGATACTGATATTATAGGTTTAGTGGTGGGGTTGATTATTTATGTTATTGGTTGGATTATGGGCCAAGCACAGCAACTACAAGAAGAGCAAGAGTTAGTGATTTAATGGCGATTATTATTGATTTAGATGTTGTGTTAGCTAAGCGAAAAATGAAATCTACAGAATTAGCTGAAGCGATAGGTATTACGCCACAAAACTTATCCGTTCTTAGGGCTGGGCGAGCTAAAGCTGTACGCTTTACAACCTTAGATGCAATTTGTAAGCACTTAGGTTGTCAGCCAGGTGATATTCTGCGTTTTGAAGATGACTAACGCAAAATGAGTTTTGTTTGTTTAGTTTGAGCGTCTTTTAATAACTTGCGGTATTTTGCCGGGGTGACGTGCATTATTGCTTTGAACTCTTTGATTAAATGGGGCTGATCGGTAAAGCCACACTCTACAGCAATATCTGCAAAGCTTTGCTCAGGGTTTTCCTTAATTGCTTGTTTAGCCAGTTTTACTCGGTAAATACGTTCAAAATATTTAGGTGTGACACCACATTGCTCCTTAACCTGCCTTTCAAGCTGACGTTGACTCAGTGGGGCACGCTGATAAGCCGTTTCGAGAGGCGTTAACTCAATGAGATTACGGATTAAATGTTTTGAGTGTTTATTATGTTGATTTAATCTGTGCTGGCTAGTGAAATACGATTTGACCAAGGTCACAAACTTTTCGAGGTTGGCACTCTGTTGCAAGGTTTTTGCTATAGCATTTAATGAGCTCTTTGCGACGATAGGGTGTGCAGAGCGTTCAAGTTCAGGTAATACGGTCGGGTTAAAACGAATACCACAGAACACAGCATTTTCTGAAAAAGTAAGTTTAGAAGCATGTGTAGATGTTTGTTGGAATGCATAAGGGGGGAGCAACTGATGGTCATCAAGCAGTAGCTCACCTGCAACAGGAAATATAACACCTGTAGCTCCGTCACAAGCAAGCCATTGCTCCCCTTGAAAATTCGCCTTGGCAAACCAAATAGCTTGAATACTTTGGGCAATATCACCTTTAGGGGTCATCAGTTCTAAGGTAAGGTGGTTACTCATTAAACTCCACTTCAGGTTTAAACATTTTCACAATACGGTTCCAACTATTAATGGCATTAATAGCGATTGTGAGAGCGACTAACCCTTCGTCTGTAAATTCTTTAACTAGCGATTGGTAGAAAGTATCATCAATTGGCTGTGCTTGTGTCAATTTTTCTGACAAAGTTAGCGCAAGTTGTTCTTGGTTAGTGTAAAAGGGCATATCTTTCCAAGCACATAAACCAATAATACGGTTCGTAGTTTCACCATAGTCTTTTGCTTGTTGTGTGTGCATCGCAATACAAAAAGCACATTGATTAAGTTGCGACACTCTTAATTTAATAAGCTCCCATGTTTTTAAGCTGAAAGTCGTTTCGGCAGCCTGTTTTATAAGTTGCTCTTGTTCCATTAGGTGCTTTATTAGCAGTGGTTGTAAAGAAAAATAGTTAGCTCGTTTCATAAATGATCCTTAAATAATATTTTCAACGAGCTTAGTGCTTATGCATTGTTTAATATTGCAAAAAAACGACATTTTATAGAGTTTCTTAGACACGCCAATTAGCACCTTATTTTGAATCCTGCTATGCTACGCGCATTTGCAACACTGAGTATTTGAGATGATTAACGATAACGATGTAATTGAAACATTAGATGAGTTAGAAACGTTTTTACGCCTAGTTGAAAATGGCGGTTTAGGGCTTGAGAACGTAGCCGGAGTTGCACTTGCTACAAACAATAGTGATGGTCGCCCATTTGTTGCGGTGCTTGATGATAGTCATAAGCTGCTACTGGGTCGTTACGTAAGTAATGATGTTTATGAAAACGGTAAAGATATGATCCGTTATGGGACTAAAAAAGCACATTAGCGTTTTTCTTGTTGATAATGAATTGCTATAGTGGCGGCTCGTTTTCATGATTATCTATTAGTTTTAGTTAGTTTTAAAAGGAAATTTGTTTATGAGGTTTTTAATGTTGGCCTTGGTTGGTTTAGTTTTATCTGGATGCGCAAACTCAGGTAAAGAACAAGCAAGTAACGATGGCTTAATTTGTAAAATGGAAAAACCGACTGGCAGCAATATTGCTACTCGCGTGTGTCGTACACCTGAACAAATTGCTGCTTTGGAAAAAGAAGGTAAGCAAGGGATTCGTGATATTCAAAGAAATAGCACTAATACAATAAAATGAATTAGTGGCTGCAATAAGCTCTATAGTATTTTAGCGTTTCAATGGCCACATGTTAATTGTGGCCATTTTTTTGATTGTATTTTGATATTTTATTTTGTGCGATGACGCTGCTGTACGTCACTTGCAAAATATCCATATAAACAGAACTAAGTTTAATTTTTGCTGGCGTTCTTTTGTATCTAATAACTAATAATGTTAATGGTTTAGCTAATCGTGTAAAGTTCTCTATGAATACTCATTACCAGTTCGCTAGGAATGCATAACTGATTGGCCAATGTGTCTAAGTAGTGTTTAGAAACTGTTTGGTTCAAATCAATTGCACTGGCACTGGCTGCATATACTTCAATACCCATTTGTGCGTTTGGCACAGCGGCAACTAACTCTGATAGTTGCATTGGTTTTCTTAGCTCATCAAACAGCATGGCTTTTTCTTGCACTGACAATTGCATTGTTTCTACTTGTGCGAAGATTTTTTGTCTTTCGGTTTCATCAATGTGGCCATCAGCATAGGCAGCTGCAATCATAGCGCGCATGAGTAATAATTGCCCATCACTGTGATTATCGTCGATTGCATCAGTGAATGACTGCTCGGGCAGCGTGGCGGGGGTAAAATCAAAACCACGAGAACTAGTTTGCTGAACTGGAGCCGCTTTTTGTTCTGAGTATTGTTTATAGGCTTTCCAAGCAAGGCCACCGACAGCAGCAAGCGCACCATATTTTACGGCTTTTTTACTGCTCTTTTTACTTTTTCCGCCCATCAAGCTCGTTAGCCCACCGCCGGCAACACCACCCAAAAAGCCATTCAGCGCGCCTGATTTATTTAAATTACCCACTAATTTTTGTAAGTCTTTCATTGTTCTCTCCTTGCAGATATGTGCCCAGATTAGGTGATTTAAAATCAAAAGGAAACGAGATAAATGTTACAAAACACATCAGTTAACAATTGGTGGTATATTTTTATTGGGTATTCTATCGGCAATATTAAAACCTGCTATTGGGGTGAATAGGGATTAACTTAAGTCAAGAAAGCCAGCAAACTAGCTGGCTATCTATTGGTGAAAATATAAGGTTTAAATTAAGGTAAACGTCCCTTGCATAATTGCGTAGTGACCAGGGTATGAGCAGAAAAATGCATAATTTTCGCCCTCTTTTAAAAGGTTGCTTGCGAAGGTTACGCTGGTTTGTTCGCCACCCCCTATAATTTTAGTTGCAGCAAGTACACGACTATCACCTTCTTTTAGGTAATTTTTGTCAAGCCCTGCGCCCATGCCATCGCTGGCGATATCTGGAATATCTGCTTGTTTAGAAAGCACCCAGTTATGGCCCATGGCATTTTTTGGTAATTTGCCAGTATGTTTTAGTGTTACCGTCACTTCTTTACAGCTTTTTGGGGCAGTTAATGACTTAGTTGAAAACTGCATCATATCGTTTGATTCAATTGTTAGTTCACATTCATTAGCATTTGCTGAAGCTGCAAGAATAAACAAAATAGAGCCTAAAATTTTCTTCATGGTATTCTCCTTAAATGAACATATTTATACAGTGGCACGTGCATCTTTAGTTAGTTGAACAAGTGCTTTTCGTACTGCTTGAGGGTTATCACATACCTCATTAAAAGGGATGTAGTAGTTCTTATTATGGCTTCTGATGTAGCAGCCTTGCGGTAGCAAACCATTCATAACGGGTGCTGTGTCGTCAACGTGGTAGTGATGGTTTAGAATTAAGGACATTGCATCTTTGTGGTCTTCGTTCATATGATTGATCATATGCAGCTCTTGGTTGTCATCCCATGCTTTTTCTGATGTAAGCCATTCATCTTTTTCAATCCAAAAAATCTTGCCAAAGCCGCCTATATAGCGAATGCGAACAGGGTCTAATTGCCATAAGTTAAAGTCATGAGCGCTACGATAAGAGTCAGCTTCTGGGTATAAAGCAATATATTTGTTGAGTAATACTTCAGCATGTTCTGCTGGAACTAATGAGCCATCACCCACGATGGTTACTCGACCATGTTCGTTTTGATCGCCTGTTTGCGCTGCATCAAATATTGTTAGACTCATGCGCTTGTCGTGAACTAGGTTTTTAGTGTGTTGAGCAATATCGCTGATAAAAAAATACAGTTTTCCTTGCTCATCACACATGTAAGGAGTTACAGAGCCAAATGGATAGCCGCGTAAATTATATGAAAGGGTAGACATTACTCCGCTATTTTTTTTGTATACCAATTGCTTGGCGTCGTTGACGGCTTGTGTTCTCATGAAAACTCCTGACGTTGAGAATAAATCATTGGGGCGTCATGCAGTGGATGTGACTTAACATACAAAGGCATGGCGTAAATGTGTTTTAAATTATGTTCAGTGAGGACATCTGATGTTCTGCCAGACGCCAAAATGTGTTTTTGATGCAACATAATAATGTCGCTGGTATAAAGACTTGCTAAATTTAAGTCGTGGATTGCAATAATGGCGGCATTGCCTTGCTCAACAAACTTGTTAACACAACCCAATAAAGCATGCTGGTGGCGCATATCGAGCGCTGAAGTTGGCTCATCTAATAACATGAGCTTCGGCTGAGCATCATCACTAAATGCATCGAGTTGCGCTAAACAACGTGCCATACTCACTCGTTGTAACTCGCCGCCCGATAAAGCCGTGGCACGACGATCTCTCAAGTGTCCCAGCTCCATAAAATCAATGTATTGAGCTACTTTTTTAGCACAGTGCTGCGTTGTTTCTTTGTAAGGGTAGCGCCCCATTGCAACAAGCTCTTGCACTGTGAATGCAAAACCTAGCTGCTGAGACTGCATAACAACGGCACGTTGATGGGCCAGTTTAGCTTGGCTAAATTTTGCTAAGGGGTGGTTGTGGAGCAGTATTTCACCTTGATAAGGATGACTTCCGGCTAGAGTGTGGAGCAAGGTCGATTTTCCAGCTCCATTTTCACCAATTAAGCCCACACATTGACCTGCTTTAATCTCACCAGTTAAATCTTGCAAGATGGCTTTTTCGCCGTAATTAACACTTAAGTTATTAAAACTAAGCAATTGCGCCTCCTTGCTTACTTTTTAAAATAAGGTAGATAAACAAAGGCGCACCAAGTAGGGCGGTGATTATCCCAATAGGAAGTTCTGCTGGCATGACTAATGTGCGTGCGAGCCAATCAGAGAGTAATAAAACGATAATGCCAAGCAACATACACAAAGGCATCATAACCCGTAAATGGGGACCCACCATAAGCCTTGCAATATGCGGAACAACCAAACCAACAAACCCGATTAAGCCTGTCATTGCGACACTTGCTCCCACACCTAATGCAACTAAAATAATGATTTGAAATTTAAGAGTCTGCGTGTTTATTCCTAAATACTGAGCTTGTGATTCACCTAGCAGCAAACAATTCATAGGTTCTTTTAAATACCACAGGCCAATTGCACTGATAAGTAACAGTGGTAATGCTTGATTTAAATTAGTCCACGTAGCACCGCCAAGTGAGCCCATAGTCCAATAGTTTATTAACCTCAGCGCACTGTCATCAGCATAAAAACTTAATAACCCTATTAATGCAAAGGCAAGAGCGTTTACTGCTACACCGACCAAAATCAAGGTCGTCACATTAACTTGACCGGCCTGTTTAGCGATAAGGTAAACAAAAAGCGTGACAGCCAATGCACCTAAAAATGCGGCATAAGGTAAATATTTATCGGCTTGAAAATCAAATTTCGCACCCAGTGCGATAAATGCCACTGCAATAACTGCAGCGCCTGAACTAATACCAATAATAGATGGGTCGGCAAGTGGATTACGGCACAGGGCTTGAGTTGCCGTGCCAGTTTGAGCCAGCACTAAACCAATCATTACTGCTAACATAAAACGTGGTAAACGAATTTGCGTAACAACATTAATTTGTAACGGGTCAAACTGTGTAAAGTGCTCTGGCGCAAGCCAAGCAATAGCTAAACGCCAGTCCCAGCCGGCGGGGCCAAAACCAATACTTAGTAAAGATAAGGCGGCAATACTCAGAACGCAAAGGACTATCCATTTATTAGGAAAAAGCCTTGTTCTTAGCTCTATTGGTAAAGTAATTGAACCGTTCATAGCTTATTGCGATATTCACTAACTTGCTCAATGGCAATCGCTATTCTTGGTGTTAACCCCAATGATAATAAACTATCCATAACCAGTAACTTACAGTTTTGTGCTGCTTTTAATAAAGATAAAGCGGGCAGCTTACAAAATGCATCTTTACCACCTAATGAGTAAACGACATGAGCAGGTGCAATAATAAAATCGGGTTGCTCTACGGCAAGGATCTCTCTATTTAATGGTTTAAAGCCTGAGTGAGTCTGCGCTAAGTTTTTAATTCCAGTATATTCAAACAACATTTGCGGCACGGTATCAGTACCGGCAGCAACTAAGCCTCTATCATTGGCCGATAATAGAAAAAGTGCTTTTTTACCAGTAAGCGAAGATTTTTCAGGTAAGCTATTTTGGATTTTTTGATTTAAAGCACGTGCTTGCTCTTGCGCACCTAATTCATTACCTAAATTAGTAATTAAGCTATTTAGCTCACTGATAGAGTCTGGCTTAGGGTAGGTTTTTAACGTTACACCAGTCGAACTGATTTGTTTCAATACTTCAGGTCTGCCAGTTCCTTCAAGTGCAAAAAGTGCCGTTGGGCGTAAAGAAAGTACACCTTCCGCAGCAAGATCGCGGTAATACCCAACCTGAGGTAACTCTGTGGCCGCTTTTGGATACATACTCGATTGATCAACACCTACTAGCTCTTGCTGCTGACCTAACGCGAATATAATTTCTGTTAATGTTCCTCCGGCACTTACTATTCGTTGCTCAGCGAAGACTGAGCTTGAAAGCAGTAATAACATGACGCTTAAGTATTTCATATTTGCACTCACTTGAATGATAGTAGCCCTATTATAATTAATTAAATGCAAATGAAAATAGTTATCACAATCAATATGTGTTTGAGGGTGTAACTTCGTAGTTCAACTCTTTGTGCTAGTCTTGTTGGATGAAATTTAGATTATACTCGATCATCTATTACTTTGAGGGCGGGAGGCTTGCATGAGGCGTTTTTATGAAACAGAACGAACTTTAATGGATTATCGAGAAAGAGAAAAAAGCCGTTGGCTTAGGATGCTTTTTATTACTGTGATTAGTATTGCAATTTCTTTACTGATTACTTTCTTGATTCTTCTTGCTACAGGGACAGAAATGATGCCTATCATTTTTATTATAGCGACAATTGCTCCTGCAGTTACTGCACCAATCGTTTCATGGTCTATTAGTGGTTTGATGATTAAAGTTCAAAAATTAGAGGAAACACATCGAAAACTAGCAATGTATGATCATTTAACAGGATTGCTATCTCGTCGAGAGTTTCTAGCTCAAGGGAATGAACTATTGCAAATGTGTCAAAGTAATAATCAACCAGTTGTATTTGCTTATTTAGACTTAGATCACTTCAAAAAAATTAATGATACATACGGTCATGCTGCTGGAGATGAGGTATTGGTAAGTTTTGCAAACCTAGTCAAGAAAACTTTAAGGCAAGAGGATTTACTAGGTCGTTTAGGGGGCGAAGAGTTTGCTCTAATTTTGGTAAACACGCGAGTGGTAGAGGCAAAACAGAAGCTAGAATTGCTCCGTAAATCTGTCGCAAAGATGACAATTAATTACGCTGAGCAACCGCTAAAGATTACAGTTAGTTTAGGGGTAGCTGATTGGGACCGTCCTCATAAAGAAAACTTAATATCGTTAATGAAAAGAGCTGATAATGCACTTTATAGTGCTAAATCATCTGGGCGAAACCAGCTTGCATTTGCCAAGCTATTTTAATGGCTTGCTCCATAAAAACACTGATATATTGTTTGTTTTTGAAACATCTAAATTCTTTAAATAATTTTATTTTTTAAGTAGGGCGCATGTTACGATTTTTTTCTATAGACCAAGGTGTGATCACAGAAACAGAGCCAGCTGCTGATATGCCTCTTGCAACCGCTATTAAGAATGCCCATTGGATTGATACTATAAATCCGACTGAAGAAGAACGACAAGCGCTGGCAAGCACCCTTAATATCACCTTACCCGGCGCTGATGATGTTGAAGAAATCGAGGCCTCTTCCCGTTGCTTTATCGACCATGAAGGCTTGCATGTGCATGCGCTTTTCATGTCACCAAACGAAGGGCGCTTTAATACGGTAACCGTAGCTTGTTTGTTACAAGACAACTGTTTGCTGACAATCCGCGATGATGAACTAGCCGATTTTCGTCTATTACGACTACGTGCTCGGAAAGGGCAAGTGGCGTGTGATAATCCAAAGCAACTTTTGGTGACTTTATTTGACCAAAAAGTCGAAAACCACGCTGATATGCTTGAAGACATGCATCATCAGTTAGAAAAACTCAGTGCCTATGTACTTGAAGAGGATGACTCTGACTTAGAAGAAGCCGTTGGCCGAATTTCTCGCCTTGAAGATAATAACGGTAAGGTGCGTTTATGTTTGATGGATACGCGCCGGAATATTTCGTTTTTACTGCGCCACCTAGGAGCGCCGACAGAAGACCGCGAATCACTACGTGAAATTGTACTCGATATTGATACCCTTATGTCTCACTGTACATTTTTGTTTGATAAGGTGAATTTCTTAATGGACTCGACTCAGGGTTTTATTAACATCGAACAAAACCAAATTATCAAAACCTTCTCTATTGCCTCAGTGGTGTTTTTACCTCCAACCGTTGTCGCCAGTATCTATGGGATGAATTTTAACAGTATGCCTGAACTGCAATGGGCATGGGGTTACCCGTTTGCAATTGGCATTATGTTGCTGTCTGGCTTTGCACCTTACTTGTTCTTTAAACATAAAGGTTGGTTGTAACAAAGCATAAAAAAGCCCAGCAAATGCTGGGCAAGGGGTCTTCGGATAGACCTAGGGGGTTTAACCTTTCAATTCGCCGGTAGACGATTCAATATGCGCACGAACAAACCATTGGAATTGTTCTAAATCAGCCAGTTGGCCGGTGATCATATCTTCAGAAACTGGGTCTAGCTCACCAAGCTTTTCGATAGCAGCACGGTGATCTTTATTAACACCGTTATACACTTTATCAAGCGCTGTTAGGTGGTCAGTAACTAAGCCTTTACCAATTGAATAATCTTGCCAAGTACGGCGTTCTACAATTGATTGAGGTGTGCCAACAGGTACACCGCCCATGGTTGCAATACGCTCTGCAATCGTGTCAGTCATCTCTTGCACTGCGCTTACTTGTGGGTCTAACATTTCGTGTACACCAATAAAATTAGGACCAACAACATTCCAATGAATGTGTTTTAAAGTGAGGTGTAAATCGATTAAAGCGACCATGCGTTGGTCTAGAATAGCAATCGTGTCCGCTGCAGCTTGGTCTTTAACACCCGGTGCTGTAAATTCTGCGATTTTTGATGATGAATTACTCATTACTCCTCCGAGATTATCTGTAAATTTCCTTTCGCTTTTAATCTAAAAAGCATGTGTAATTACACAGAAGCAAGCGTTGTGCCTAATAATTATTAAATTATAAAATATTGAATTTAAAGGTTTAATTTAATTTAAGTCTTGAGGTGGGGTGATTCTAGCTAAGAAGAAGTATGAAAACTCTGCACACCTTCTGTAAAAAATTCAGTGTGCAGATACAAAGTTACGACTTAAGAAAGTAAAGCCGCCGCTAAACGAACAAAATCAGATGAGGTTAGAATGCCCACTAGGTTGTTATCTTTATCAACCACAGGCATGCAGCCATGACGGTTTTCAACAAAAAACTTAGCAACTTCGTGTAGCGGTTGCTCTGGCGAGATACTGGTAAAATCGGTAGCCATAATATCAACCACTTTAGTTTGCTTTTCCTTGCGTTCAAGGGCGCTGGCACTGTAATTAGCCATGATATTCATTACCTGAGCAATCATGATTTTTTGCGTTAACATGCCAACCAAACCACCATGCTCATTGATCACAGGGATATGACGAACATTTTTCTCTTTCATTAGATTATGAGCATCATGCAGGGTATTTTGCGCGCTAATAGCAAATGGGTCTGGCGTCATTAAATCACTAACTAGGTGTGTCATGGCTACATCCTTACAATTAATCAAGTTGTGGTAAGTTTAGCGCTTATCTAGTTAATTTCACTTAAGTGAGATCAAAGTATTAGTGATTAACGGTGTAATTACTTATGCAGTTCAGCCGTAGGTAAAAAGATGTAATGAGGATAATTTTTACCTTAAATATTAATTTTATGAATTATTAGCTTGTTCAATTAGCGTATAAGCATCATGCGCTTTTTCACTTGGTTTTATGCCTTTTCCTAAAATGATTGTTAATTGTATGACGATTGTGCGCTCTAATAACGTTGACTCATGCCGTGCTGGCGAAGTTTGACTTGTGCAGGTTAATAAACCGCAGTGTGCTCTTTGCTCAAAACGTGGTTTGTTAGTGGGCTTGGTGCGTTCAACATCAACTGCCTGCTCGGCAACGAGAAACCAGTCATAACCGGTGTCTATCGTAATGTTGGCGGCTTGCAGCATACTTTGCTCAAGCGCTGAGCGCTTTGAACCGTGACGAGTCTCGTATCGAAGGATATATTGATTATCTGCAAGCTGCTTAGTTGTTAGGCCAGGAATATTTTTATCATTCGAATGTTGGCTGCTGGTGCAGCCAATTAATACAATGGCAATATAAGCTAATAATACGTGTTTCATGATTGTCTCGCTTATTGCCAATGGCTAGTCAGTGCTTGTTGTTCGGCGTTACGATCTAACGGTTGGCCTTGAATGTGCTCGTCGATGTAACTATCAAGCGCAGGTGTTTTAGTTGCTAAGCGATAGCTTTGGCTTGACATTGCGCGTTGCTCGCTCGATGCATGAAGCTGCCAAATTCCTTGTTGTTTACAAGCAATATGTGTTTGCTGGGTAGTTTTAGAATACAGCGTGTATTGGCGGCAAAAATCGCCATTAGTATTAACAAAGCTAAGCTGTGCAGTTAGGCTTCTGTTTGTATCTAATAGTGTGTTGTCGCCACTCAGTTGTTGATCTAATGCGTTGGCAATGGGTTGTTCCAAACCTTGTTGTTGAACAAAGCTAGCAATAGCGACTGTAAAAAGCACCGCAATACTTGCTGCAACGGCCATTTGTTTGCGACCAGCTAGTTTAATTTGCTGCCATTTGGATAGCGAAACGACATTCTCTTTATTATGTTGCTCGATTGTTTGTGCAAGTTCATCAGACAAGGGCATTGCATCAATCTGTGCTGCGTGTTGTTTAACTAGCATGTCAACTTCAGATAGTTCAGCTAGGCGTAAAGCGAGTTGCTCATCTTCAGCAATTGCATTACGTATTGCGTCCATTTCGTTTGCTGGTAATTCATTGTCTAAAAAAGCACTGAGTGTTTGGTCATCAATCTTCATGCGTTTTCCTTAGTGAAATCAGGCTTAATTAATTGATAAAGTGCAGCTCTGGCTCGTGACAATTTACTCATCACGGTGCCAACAGGTATCTCGAGGGTGTGTGCAACATCTTTGTAAGCCATACCTTGCACTGCTACGAGGGATACAATAGCGCGCTGTTCATCTGGCAAGCTTGTTAAAGCGTTATTTACTCGTTGTAAAGTCTCTTGGGTAGCGAAACTCTCTTGTTCATCGTCACAGACGGGTTCTTGAAGTTCAGTATTTTGAACTGCCTTTAAGCGCACTTTTTGCGAGCGGTATTCGTCGATCCAAACATTGCGACAGATCTTGAAAGCCCATTTTAGTGGTTCAATATCATCGGGCATGCCTTTTTGTAAAAGTTTCTCGATGGTCATTTGTACAATATCATCGGCATCTGCTTGATTGCCGGTAAGCGAAAATGCAAAACGTCGCAGCGCTGGTAATAAACTGGTTACTGTATTTGTCATAGTTTCCCTTATTGGTTAGGGCAAGGGCCGATTAATGAAATAACTCATCAATGATTCAGCCAACTCACACTACTATAACGAGCAAGAAAAAGTTTTATTCCCAATAAATGCAATTTTTCTTTCACTGAAACGTTATAGTAGTACCTAACTAAATGAGAAGTCACTGTAACATGAAATTGAAATCAGTCATTTTAAGTAGTTTGCTGTTTACTTCAAATACGCTATCAGCTGCGATTATCAAGCCAATAAATGGTGTGATAGAACAGGTAGATCCTGTTATTAATCAACTTGAACCGCGCATAACCAGCCAAGTAGAAAGCATACGCAAACATGAGTTAATCGACGACGCAACAGCCATTGTGACCTCGCTACCCAAAAGGCTAGAGATACTTAATCAGTTGCAGGCTCCTGCATTTGTTGAAGTCGATGTTGAGCATGGTTTTCGTGCAGTTGAAAGGCAATGGATAATGCTGGCGAATGAACAGCATCAAGAAAAACTGTTGCAAATTGGCGCGCAAATTATCGTCACTAAACAATACACGTCATTGGGTTTGTCATTAGTGCGGTTTGTTGTCCCGACCAATTACGATTCAAAAGCGCATTTGCAACGTTTACTTTCACTCGATGATGCAGCGTTACTGGACAGAAATCATATTTATCAAGCGCAAAATGGTTCTCAACAAGATGCTTCTACAAAAAAGCTTACAGCAATGTGTGACTGGTCTGTAAAAATTGGCATGATTGATAGTGCGATTGATACGACTCATCCGGGATTTAGTAACACACAGATAAAAATGCAGTCATTTCTTGCAAATGACTTAGTTTCACCCGATTTGCACGGCACTGCGGTTGCTGGCGTTTTGGTAGGTAAGTATGAGCAGCTCATGCCGTTATTAACTGAGGCAACATTATACAGCGCGGCGGTGTTTTATCAGCAGTCTGATTTATCACAAGGGGCGACATTAGCTGCAATAGTTGAAGCACTTGATTGGTTGGTTGCTAACGAGGTGCCTGTTATCAATATGAGTTTTACTGGGCCCGACAACGCTATTTTAGCGGCAGCAATCAATGCTACAGCGGCTAAACAAGTAACTTTAGTGGCGGCTGCAGGCAATGAAGGACCTGCTGCGCTGCCACTTTATCCTGCGGCATACCAACATGTCATTGCTGTCACGGCACTAGATAGCCAAAACCGAATTTATCGCTGGTCAAACAAAGGTAATTATATTGATTTTGCGGCATTAGGCGTCAATGTCATGACGTTAAAAGCTGGGGGGGATCTTGGTCGGGAATCTGGAACCTCTATTGCCGCGCCGCGTATTTCAGCGGCGGCTGCATGCTTAGCGGCAAAGCCAAATGCTTCTCCTAAAAACATTTACCAGGCGTTACAGCAACAAGCGAATGATTTAGGTGAAGTAGGCAAAGATGCGGTGTTTGGACATGGCGTAATTGATTAAAAGCTGGCTTTTAATGACAGCGAAGCAATACTTTGGGTATAGGTGTTTGCTGCCAGCTTAGATTGATAATCGCCGTACTCTGCTTCAGTAACAATTTGCAAAGAGTCAAAAACAGAAAGCTGCCAAAATGCGCTGACTACACTGCGACTTTCATCCCGAGATGGCTCGCTTTGTGTAAGTGGCTGGTTGATAACTTCTTGGTAGTTTTTATCTTGATAGCGCCAGCTTAATCCTGCTTTATTGCTTATATCAAACGCTTTAAAACGATGAGTGATGCCCGTATTTAAGCCCCAACTTTTAAAGTTAAATTGCTCTGAATCAGCATTTTCTCTATCTAAACTAGCGCCTAAAAGCAGCATCGTTTTACCCTGGTTAATAAAGTAATACAGGTTCGAATCAAGCCCTAACCCTTTTGCATCGCGCATTGACTGTGTGGCGAATTGTTTATCTGAAGCCCTAATCGCAGTGCGCAGATAGGTTGTTGGATTAACGTAATGGCCCACATACAAACTTGCTTGATCCAAGGTTAAAAATGTTTCTTTTGCTACTTTTGCTAAAGCGCCGTCATAACGAATACCTACATCAGTACCAGAAAGGCTATAGCTAGAATCAAGGCTGTATTGATGCAATGCCAAGTCATACTGATCAAGCTGGTGATAATTTGTTTGCTCGTATCGATAACTTGGTGTGAACTTAAGGTTGTCAGTTGCATGTAACTCAGCGCTAACGCCAGCTTTAAGTATTGAACCCGTATCACTTTGTGAAGAAATATCATCTAACTCTTTAATGGCTAAATCGGAGTTAGTCGTTAAGCCAATTTGTGCATCAGCATGAAAAGTTGCATCCGAAGCAAATACTTGAATGCTTGTGGTTAACGCACTTAAGGTGATGAGCTTATTAATTGTACGCATAATAATCTCCTAAAGGAGCGCCGGGGGATAACCCGGCACGCTATTGGTTAAAGGCCTAAGTTCAAGCTGTTTTGAATGTTATTAACGACTTCGGTAGTCGTCGCTGCGGATACTTGCTCAGCAACTTGTTGATTGACGCTGTTGCTAACAGTTGATGAAATGGTTTGCTCAACACTACTTTGTACAGAGCTCATTGCAGCTTGTTGTACATTACTAATCAGTGATGATTGCAGGTCATTAGTGATTTGCGAGGCTTGACTTAGACCAGCAGAGCTTAGCTCACTAGGCTCTAAAGACGCTAATACATCTGTTTGCTGAGTCAATTGATTTTGCATTGCGTTAGTTGTGTTCGAATTTGTGTTCGCGACGGCCACATTACTAACAGCAGTTGTCGCAGTTGACAGCATTGACTCACCTGCTAGCGCTACGGTATTGGCTGCTTGAGAAGCGCTTGATACTGAGTTTGTTAAACCAAGCTCGGGCATAGTTTCCGCAGGCTGCTGCTCATCGTTTTCAAGCGTTGTTTGATTATTTGCTTGTCCGCTATTTGAGCTTTCAGTATTCACACCAGCTGATGAATTTTGTGTTGTTGCCGAGCCCGACACTTGAGTTGATTGTATCAGTGTCGTATTCGACGTTGCTTGGTTTGAATCAGTCGAAACTTGACTATTATTTGCTGTTTGCTGCTCAGATGCTACTGATAGTTGCACGTCAGCTGCTGATGAAGCCGCTGAAAAGCCTGTTGCAGTTACGACACAGATTGCGATAAGTGATTGTTTGAAGTTTGTCATTGTCTCGTCCTCTTTTTTGCGAATTGACATAGAGGTAACGAGTGGGTGAAAGGTTTATTCCAAAAAGTTTTTACTTTTTTCAATCAAATTAGCTAACTTATTGAAAGCTAGACAGAGTTTTCACTTTTCGTTCATTCATAGGTCACTAAGCTTTAAATTTTTAAAGAAGCTACTGCAATGAAAACATGTTTAGTTTTAGCCTTATTATTTTGCTCTGGATCGGTTTTGGCTAATAGCGTCTGTGGTGGAACGATTGCCAATGGCTATGTACGTAATGCAGTAAAACTACCCAGCAAGGGTGATAACTTTACCAGTTACAGCAAAATAGCAGAGCTGGCAGGGCGTACGTATGTTCATTCGCAGGTAAAAAACATCATTGTTGATGCCTACCAAGCGCTCCAGAAATCCCATCCTGATAAACGATACAAATACGCTGAAACGGGCTTAGAAAATGGCGGGAAATTTAGCCCGCATAAAACCCATCAAAATGGCTTGTCGGTTGATTTTATGACGCCGGTTGTTAACGAAAAGGGGCAATCAGTTCATTTGCCTACACATGTGTTTAATCGTTTTGGCTACGATATTGAATTTGATAAACAAGGCCAGTTTGAACAGTTTAAGGTTGATTACACCGCTTTAGCAGCTCATATTGTTGAGCTACATAAATCGGCAACAGCAAAAGGTTACGATCTTTGGCGCGTGATCTTTGCCCCAAGCCTGCAAGCTGGGCTTTATAAAACCAAGTATGCCGATTATTTAAAAGAGCATATTCAGTTTTCGACTAAACCATCCTGGGTGCGACATGATGAGCATTACCATGTCGACTTTTTAGTGCCGTGTGAAAAATAGTCTTCAATTTATTACGGTTAGAATTGTTAATTAGATTATACGGTTTTAGTGAACAAGCAGCTGAAAGCTGATAAAGTACGTTGCGCAAAACATGGATGTTTCAACTTGTGCCACTTTTAAGTAAGTTCCTCACGTTTTCTTTAAGAAAAATAGAATCATGCCTCTGTTTGTATTTAATATGCTTAAAGCCTCACTATGCACATAGCTTAAGCATTTTAATTTAGAATTTACTATTAAATATAGAATTTAAAAATATGAAAAAATTAATACAAATCTTTGCTATTTTATTCTTTGTATCAACTTTATCTGCTTGTATGACAACTTATAACCCTGTTCCTCAAGGATATCAGGGCGAAACAGCAACTATAGATGATACCTTCAGAACCATGGCAACTAGTACAGGTCGCTTCTTTTACTTGAGTAAAGTGAATGGTAAAGATGTCAATAACGCTATTAGGGCAACAAACCAAGCTACTTATGGACAAGGTATGGTTCTGTCACCAGTGGGGTTTAGCCGAAAAGTACCAGCAGAGGAAATGACACTAACACTAGTAGCGCAGGTCCATCATGCCGCACCTATTAACTATATGTTTAATTCAGGAACGAATTACATTGTTACAGGTGATGTATCTTTTATTCCAGAAGCAGGACAAAGCTATCTAGTAAAGGGATATTTGAGTAGTGACTTTTCGTCTGTTTGGCTTACAAATAGCGCTGGTGAGCAAGTATCTGATGCTGTTGTTTTAAAAGGTGATCCTGATAAGAGTACAGCTGTAATCGCCAAATTAGTTAAGGGTAAAGTTGTACTTCCCGAGCCGCCAAAAACGCAAGCGACTATTAAAAAGCAGGTTGATATCACAACAGAGTCATTTGATAACCCATTGTTTTTTCTTGAGCAGGGGCTAAGCGCAGAAGCTATTACTAAGAAGTTAGGTGAGCCTGATCATATTCGTTATATTGAAAAAGGCTTTTTTAATAACAAGCCTGAAATACAAATATTTCATTTCACAGATCTTGGCAGTGTTCAAATGGTTAAGTCACCTGCAGATGGGCAGTTTTACTCAAAGTTAACTTATAATGTTAATAGCCAAGAGCATTATCAGTTTGTTGATGTAGTGAACCAAGCTGATGGTACCGAAACTCAAATCCTTGGTAAGAAATTTTATAATATCGGTGTTTATAAAGAGCAATACCTAGACGCATTAGCGAATAAGCTCTGGCAAAATAAATATACTGTCGATGGGCGTATGCTAGATGGTGTCGCGTACTATTGTAAAATTATTGCCAATGCACAAACGATGCGTTATCAAGCTATGCTAAAAAGCCTTGTTGCAGATAAAGATGTTCCTTCAAAGTTACGTCGTCATTGTAAAGCGGCCAAAAAAGATATAGACAAATTAAAGCTCGCAACTGTTGAGCAGTTTGAATTTATGTAGTTTAGATCCAAGCCAATTCACTTAATCAAGTGAATTGGTATTTCAATCTTAATAATTATTTAAAACAAACTAAACATCACTGAAGCGATTAACAGTATTGCCATTAGGTAGTTAAATGCTTTTAAGCGCTTTGGGCTGGCAAGCCAGTGTTGTAGCTTTTCGCCAAGTAGAGTCCACGAGCTGACACAAGGCAGGTTAATTAAACCAAATACAAGGCTTACGATTAACACTGAGGTGAGGTTTTTATCTGGGGCATATAAACTAACCGCGCTTAATGCCATTGCCCACGCTTTTGGGTTCACCCATTGAAATAGTGCAGCCTGAATAAAAGTAAACGGCTTACTTTCACTACTGGCTTTTTGTTGTGCGTTAGTTGTGGCAATTTTAAACGCCAGATAGAGCAAGTAAGCAATGCAAAATACTTTCAATATCAAATAGCTTGGTGGAAACAAGTCAAATAGCTGCATGATGCCAAGGCCGACTAAAACTAACATCAACATAAAGCCAAACGTTACGCCAAGTAAGTGTGGTGTGGTTCTTTTAAAGCCAAAGTTAGCACCTGAGCTCATCAACATTAAGTTATTTGGCCCAGGGGTAATTGATGATACCAAAGCAAATAATGCCAAGGCTGTTAAAATTTCGAAACTCATCGCTATCTCTCCATTTGAATTAAGATGCAATTATAAGTTGTAATGCACGCAATTTTTGCGCTTAATGTTGTTGTGTAAATTTAAAGTTCACAATGAAAAATGAAAAAAGATAAAATTAACGACAGAATATTGCATGAGCTTAAACGCAATGGCCGAATTGCCAATGCCGAGCTGGCAGATAAAGTGGGTTTATCGCCATCGGCATGCCTTCGTAGAGTGCAAGAGCTAGAAAAGCTTGGGGTTATTGCGGGGTATCGGGCGGTTATTAATAATCAGGCTGTTGGCCTTGGGTTTATCGCTTATGTTGGGGTTGGTTTAAATGAGCACTCAACCGTCTCTCAGCGAGCATTCGAACACGCTCTTGAGTTTATTGATGAAGTAAAAGAGTGCCACAATGTAACTGGCTCGTTTGAATATTTGCTGAGAGTTGAGACGTCGGATCTCAAGTCCTATAAAGCATTTCATGCTGATGTACTTGGCTCAATCCCACAAGTACGAACCATTACAACTCATGTAGTGATGGAATCGCCGAAGGATGAACGCGCTTAGTAAATAGGTCTAGAGCTTTCATATAGAAAACGTTTGGAAAAAGGCATTAGCAAGCGCTAGTGCCTTTTTTGTTTAACGGGCAGTTAGCGCAATAATCAGCGGCTACAAGTTGGTAGTGTAAGCAGCAGGTTTTACGCATAAATGTCAGCTTATTGTTTTGATCATGGAAGCGATGTTTACCACATAGCTTTTGCCATGGTTGAAAACGCTTTGCTATAAATTTTATCGATTTGTCTGGCCAGCAAGCGATTAACGCTGCGTGGAAAGTATCACTTTGTAAACGTTTTAATAATCCTTTATTTAGCCTGTATTGCAATGGCACGTTATTATACCAAGCTTGCTGGTGGTCAAATAAATGATTGGCTGCCAGTTCAATCAAATCTGCATTATTAAAAGAGTCTTGTTGAGCCATGATACTTAAATTAGCCAAACCATAAATATGTGAGCCTGTTACCCGCTGCTTAATATTGACCAGATCAGGAATGCAACCAAGCTGCTCTACACAGGCTACTAATAAGTAAATAACTTGCCAGTTC
This sequence comes from Pseudoalteromonas sp. S1650, assembly GCF_005887195.1. Lineage (NCBI taxonomy): Bacteria > Pseudomonadati > Pseudomonadota > Gammaproteobacteria > Alteromonadales > Pseudoalteromonadaceae > Pseudoalteromonas > Pseudoalteromonas sp. S1650. The sequence goes on from NZ_PNDF01000077.1 coordinate 40,247, forward strand.
AGTTGTAAGTAGAGATTGATTGCGACATATCCCTCAGTAACATTTGCTCCTCTTAATTTTATAGCGTTAGCTAAATCGGTTAATTGCTTGCTAGTTAAACATTGACTGCTAAACCATTGTTCATCAATTGTTGGAGTTAAGAACGTCAGCAGTGAGCACTGCTGACGTAAGGCTAACTCAAGCTTATTATGCTGTTGTGTTTGCAAGTGCATATTGCGCCAATGGGTTTTGTAAATCACCTGCATACTGCAAGCTTGAAGCTGGGTCGGTAATATCAACCATTTGTTGATTATTACGCAGCTGTAAGCGGTTTAAGCATGACAATGGGAATGACTCAGCAAATAAATCATGCTCAGCAAACTTGTCTTTTAGCGCTGGGTGGCTCGCCTGATACTGAACAATTGTATCGGCGACGGCTTGCCAAAATTGTTGTTCGGTCAAAAGGCCATCAGTTACTAAAATTGCCGAAAGGTAGCGGAAGAAGCAATCGAAAATGTCAGTAAAAATAGACAACACGGCAACGCCTTCTGGAATGGTTACCTTAATCCGCTTTATTTCATCATTCAGTTTGATATTACTATTTAATAAGGCAATTTCTTCACCAATGTCTTTAATGAATACCCCTACCGGAACATGATTGTTAAATCGAATGATGAGGTTTTCACCATGTGGCATAAAGACTAAATCATACTGGTAAAAACAATGTAGCAATGGTGTCATATAAGCCTGTAAGTAGTGGGCTAGCCACTTATCAGCACTAAGCCCCGATTTGGCAATTTTAGCACTTACAAATGAACGGCCTTCGCTATCGATATGAAGCAGACTTGCCATAGTGGCAAGGCTTTCATTCTCGTCCATATATTGAGCAGGATTTTCACGCCAAAGAGCCGCCATCATTTTCTTATAAGGGTTATCGCCAAGCGCTGGATGAGTGTAATACTGCTCATCAAAGCCAAGGGTTGCGACTTCTCTTAAAGGTTGAAACTTCAGAGATTTTAAATAGCTATCTTGGTTTACTAAGTCGAACAACCATTGATTTATTGCCGGTGTTACTTTCATATAGGCACTCGATAAACCCCGCATAAAGCCCATATTTAAAATCGATAGAGCGGTTTTAACATAGCATTTGTGTGGTTTGCTGATGTTATACAGGGTACGAATTGATTGCTGTGGTAAATAACTATCTTGCGAGTAGCCTAAACACACAATATGTTTTTGCGAGATGTGATAGCTATAAACATGGACTAATTTGTTAAACCACTGCCATGGATGCATAGGAAATAACAGATAGTCACTTGGCCTTAAACCTTGCTCAGTCAGTGCTTTTTCAAAGCGTAAACGCTCAGCTAAATCAAGCTCATCGGCAATCAAGCTTTCGTATTTATAATCATGGGTACTTTTAAAGGTGGTATGCTGTTTGTGACACGCAAGCCATATAATTTGAAATGGGTTTGCGGCTTCCGGCGTATATTGGTGAAAATCTTGTGAGTTAAAACCAATGCGGCCATTGTTGGCAATAAAGCTTGGGTGACCCATAGTCATTTGGGTTTCGATCACTTGAAAATCTGCGTCTGCTAATTGCTGGGCGCTATAGCGATTATTTTTAAATTTAAATGCAAAGCCACTGAGTGTGCTCGCGAGTTCTTCGAGATAAGTGCCAAGCATTGATTTATCTATGTTTAACTTGTCATTACACTCAAGCACAAAGGCAATAGCATCTAATGGTTGACTGTGATCAAGCGCCATTTTAGTAATGCTACTTGGCTCAACTTGTAGGTGATTAAGCAGCATTGATTCACCTTTAAACTGATAGCTTTGCCCACCCATGGTATGCAACACGTAATGGTTAGATTTTTCACTGTCGTAGCTAAACAGTCGTTCGTGATAAAACTCACTGAGCATTTTGGCAATCAGTAAACGGTTTGCGTATTGCCAAGCCTGTTGGTCTAGGTGAGAAGTACTGCTAGAGGGCGTGGTTTGTTGCACTGATGGCCCTTGCTGTGAAGTGTCGAAGCGAGACGAAAGGTGCTGTAAGTAATTAAAATGATCTTTTTCTAAACTACCAAGTAATGCGGTTTTCTCACCCAATTTGATAACTTTATGATGGCTGAAACCTGCCTTTAAGTTAAGACGATGAATTTTATGATTGGCTACATCTGGCTCCACAATCACTCGCTCACAGGCGAGGGTATTAAACATAAACTCTAACACCGACTGCATAACAGCAAGACTAAATCCTGCCACAGAGAACTGCTTTGGAGCGAGTAAAATATGCATGCCTAAATCGCCGTTTTTAAGCGCTAGGTGGTTCTCAAGTTTTAGTATGTGTGGTTTGTAAATCTCAATTAAAGCAATCGGTGTTTGGTTTATTTCAAGCAAATAGGCTTGTTGAGCCTCATCTTTATTGAGTGTTGTATAAAATTCTAAAATCTCTTCGGGAGAATGTTCCATTGCTCCCCAAAATTGAGCTTGGGGATGTTTAAGCCAAGGGGTAATCGTCGTTAGATCGTGTTCAGGGTTTAATGTTCTGATTTTTACATCACCAAGCAAAGCGTGCTTAATATGAGTTTCAGTAATATTTTTCATAGTCGTGTTCTCTTAAAAATTAATAACTGTGAATAGGGTCTGTTGAGGTATGTTTGTTGCGTAAAAAAAGCAGATAAAACAAACATAAAGTGATGGCAAAGCCAACAGAGCCTGTCAGTAATGGGGTGTTTAGTTCAAAGCGAGAGACTAAATCTCCCGCTAAAAATGAGGCGCAGATGACGCCGATATTTTGCATAAAATGAAGCTTGGCAAAATCGCTTGAGTAAAAGCGTGGTTCGCTCATTGCAAACAACATGACTTGCAGACGCACGGTCAGTAAAAATAGCCCAATAGCAAATACAACACGGCCGAACACAAGCCATTGCCAGTGTGAGCTAAGTTGTATAAATAGGCCGATACTGCTTAATACAAGTGCATAGGCGATTGTTTTACTGTGTTGATTGGTTGCAGGTTTGTTTTTGGTTGTAATCAAAATGACAAGTGCAACCCAAGCAGGGATAGCAAACACAGCGCCAGCTAACAGTGCATTGCTGAAATCACTTACTTGTTGCCAAAGTAGCGTAAAGTATGGCGTTGCTAAGAACATGCTGAAGTACACGCCCATAGATATAACCCCTAAGCGAATAATGTAGCCAGGGAAACGCTTTCGTTTTACTGATGATGCGGTTAATTCCCGTGGCTTGTAGCTTACTTTTAATAAGTAAATTAAATACAAGCAGAGCATAACCTGTAAGCAGTCGCCCGCAGCCATCACTAAATATAAAAAGCGCGGCTCAATACTTTGAATGATTAAGCCACCTAATAAAGCACCGCCAATACCACCAAAGTGTAAAAGCACACTAAATAAAGCAACGACACCGAGGTGCTGTTGTTTTTCTTCGATACTTAGAACAAAGGGGTAAATAAGCAGGTAACTTGCTTTAAATACCAGCATCAGCTGTGATAACAGCCAAAAGCTCCAAACGTTTTCGCTGTAAAAGCACGCAACTCCCAATAGCCCAGCCATTATCTGGGTGATCACCCATAAATACAGCTCGTGCACGTGCTGCGCTATTTTCGCCCATACAGGAAAAGCACACATCACAGTGATGCAGCAAACAGCGATATAGGCACCAATGTGATTACTTGATTGCAAACCAAATTGGGCACTAAAAAACTGCGGGTAAAAGGGCAAAATCATGGTGTCGCAAACAACAGAAATAATCGTCAGCAGCACCAAGCTTGATTTTAATGCGGGTTGTTTCATGCTATTTGCTTCTGTTTTTCGTTGACAACATCGGGTAAACCAAACTCTTGAAAGGCAATTTGTGTTTCAACAGGGTAGGGGGCATAACCTAAAATTGAGCGCAAAATATGGCTGTTTCGATAGCAGGCCATGCCCAGATCTGGCGTTACAAAACCATGACTGTGCAGCTCAGCATTTTGTACAAATAGCCGTTGTTGCTTGTCGATACTGTAATTCCGCTCAACAGCAAAGCACCCGTTATCTAGCCAATTTATTTCGCTCATTAAGCCACTTAGAAAATCGGGTAGCTGATAACTAAAGCCCGTAGCCATGATGACGTGATTACTATGTAAGCTAAATTCAGCCTGCTGTTCACTGTGTCTAAAAACTAACTTACTGCCTTGTTTTTTAATGAGCTCGCTGTTGGTCAATAACCTTGCGCGGTTCACACCTTGAATATCAAGTTGATAGAGCTGATCATAAATCTGATTAATTAACTCTGAGTTGATGCCTTTGTATAAATTACGTTGCTTGGCTAGTAACTCCTGTTTGGTGGTCTGTTCTAGGTTATAAAAGTAATCAACATACTCAGGAGAAGTCATTTCAAGCGTGAGTTTCGTGTACTCAAGAGGAAAGAAACGCGGCGCTCGCGTTACCCAATTGAGTTGGTAGTTATGCTGTTTAATGTCACACAACAAATCATAAAATACTTCAGCAGCACTTTGCCCTGAGCCAATCACAGTAATGCTCTTACTATTTACTAACTCATCCCGTTTATACAGATATTCAGTGGCATGGCAGAGCTGTGTATCTTCTGCCTGAACAGCGGGTGGGTAATAAGGTGAGGGACCTGTGCCCAGTACCAAGTGACGACAATAAAGCGTTTTAGTTTGCTTTGCTGATTCGACAGTGAGTACATAGAGCTGCTTAGTGTGATCAAACTGGCTATGAATGACTTTATGGCCAAACTGTATGTTACTTAATTGGCTTGCTGCCCACTGGCAATACTGGTTGTATTGCTCGCGCAGTAAAAAGAAACTTTCTCGAATATAAAACTGATACAGCTTACCTTGTTGCTTCGCATAGTTTAAAAAGCTGTATGGATTGGTTGGATCTGCCAATGTGACTAAATCCGACATAAACGGTGTTTGTAATGTAACGCCATCGAGCATCAGCCCTGGATGCCAATTAAATTCATCACGTTGTTCTAAAAATAACGAATCAAGTGTTTCAATTGGCTCCGCTAAACATGCCAAACTGAGGTTGAACGGACCAAGACCCACGGCAATTAAATCGTATACTTTATTCATGGCTAGTTTCCTCAACTTTTAGGCGTGCCTTGATGCTGTAGGCGCAGGCTTTAATATCAGCTGCAATACTTTTAATGTCTTCAATCTGTGTGTTTGGATTAAGTAGCGTGAACTTTAAGTAGTTGATACCTCTAAATTTGGTGCGAGCAATGGCACACTCACCTTGTTTGAATAGCTCATCTTTAATTTGATAATTAAGCAGGTTTAATTGCTCATCACTGAGGTTTTTATCGTTAAAGCGAAACACTAAGGTGCTCAGTTCAGGTTGGTGAATTAGCTCAAATTCAGGGTCTTGTTTGAGTGCCACATAACTACTACGGGCTAATGCCATAACAGAAGAAAACACTTTGCCAATCTGTTCGTGGCCCATAATGCGTAAAGTTAGCCAAAGTTTTAAGGCATCAAAACGGCGAGTCGTTTGAATGCTTTTATCAACAAGGTTTGGCGCTGCTTGCGGGTTGTCGTTAAACGGATTTAAATAATCAGCATGATGAGTTAAATGTTTAAATTGTTTTTTATCAGCAACAATAAATGCACTGCTGCTGACAGGTTGTAAGAATGATTTGTGGTAATCTAACGTCACCGAGTCAGCCAGTTCAATGCCATTGAGTAAGTGACGGTGATCATCAGCGGCAAGTAGTCCACAGCCATAAGCTGCATCGACATGAAGCCATAAATTATCAGCTTTGCACCGCGTTTTTAGCTTATCGATAGGGTCTATTGAACCAAAGTCAGTTGTGCCTGCGGTGGCAACAAGCGCTATAGGAATATTGCCTTGTGCTTTACATTCATCAATAGCTGTATCAAGTGCGGCTAGGTCCATTTTAAACTCTTTATCAACTGTAACCGGAACAACCGCGTTATAGCCAAGGCCCAGTAAAGCGGCTGACTTTTGAATACTAAAATGGCTGACTTCAGAGCAAAAAATACGGTAGCGATGAGCATCTGGGCCTAAACCAAAATCGCGAATAAGGTGCCCTGATAAGCGCTCTGCTGCATGGTCTCTAGCAAGTAACAATGCCATTAAATTTGATTGACTGCCGCCACTTGTGAATATGCCATCGGCAGTAGCACTTAAGCCAATGCGTTCGATACTCCAGTCAATTATCTTTTGCTCAATGAGCGTCCCGCCAGCACTTTGGTCCCAGGTGTCTAACGAAGAATTTATAGCAGTTAATAACTGTTCGGCTATCACCGCAGGGTAAGCAACGGGGCAGTTTAGATGGGCAACATACTTTGGATGATGAAAATAGACAGCATGATCTAAATACAACGATTTTACTTCATTTAGCGCTTGCTCAACGTTATTGAGAGGTTGATTTAGTTCTACTCTGGCTATTTGTTTACTGAGCTCTTTGTGGCAGACGCCAGAATGAACTTGTTTTGCAGAACGCAGCGCTTGATGGATAAGCGACAGTGTTTGCATTGAAGCCATCTCATATTTGAGTAAATTATTTTCGTTAAAAATAAACGCATGGGGCTGTTCATCAACGTTTATTGATGAATGAGCATTAAGCACGGGGGCTAATTGATTCACGACTCAATTCCTTCTTGGTTAATTTGAATCGGGATCGTAATGATAGTGATTATCAATATCAATAATAATAAATCATTAATTTACTTTACAATTTAATTACCTTTAATAAGTTGAAAGTGTTTTGTTTTTAAATTTATCTAGTAATAAATAATTGCCATTTAGTCATAAATTATGACTAAGTTAGTCCCTTTTTCAGGTTCTATTTGACAGCATTTTTTGCTTTTTCGATGAAAATGCTCACAAATAAAAGCAATAAAGCCATCATTTAAAAAAACAATAATAGGTAGGTGAGAGGTTTTAAGAGCTAAGTAAACACACTTTGAGCTGCTATAAAATGCGTAAGCAAAGGGAGGGTTCTGCGAATAGTTATTTTAAGAAAGACTGTGTTACAAAGTAGGTGAGGATTAAATTAATTAAAAAAGTTGCCATCGCTCTTTGCGAGAATGGCAACAGGGAACTTTAGCTTATAAAAACACATAAGCAGCGGGGAGTAGCATACCGCTAATGACTAAAACTGAGCGGCTGCCCCATGGGCTATTTTTACCTTTGATCATAAACAAGCCGCTGATCGCTAAAAACAGCAGCAGCCCTGCAAAAATATCAGAAAAAATCACCCACGATTCGTTTGTCTCGTTTAAGTGTAAGCGGTTAAATGCTTGAAATACATGACGAGGCTCAATGGCTTCATAGTTTATGACATCTTGATTGAGTTTAAGGCTGAGGTTGTTACCGTTTTTTAAAAACACCTTAAACTCTTGCGGCGAAACCCAATAAGAGGCCTTTACCGGCTCGCTTACATCAGCATGGGAGATAATTTGCTCAATCAGCAACTCGTCATTATCTAATTGCCAAGTTTCATCGCTCACAGTGATTTGCTGGTGGCTTACTTTGTAGTTTGGGTTCCAATCATCTTTGTGGTTCACTGCAATGCCTGACAACGCAAAAATAATCACTAAACCAACACAAAAGTAACCAATATCGCGGTGCAAGTTTCTGTTTAACTTAAACCAGTTGATACCTCGTTTGTTACTCAATTATTTCAACTCCGCTCGGGACGAGCTGATAAATAGCCATTGCTTCAGTCACAGAGTTTGCATCAAAGCTTTCGCCAGCTTGCTGCGCTTTGTGAGCAAGTAGCGCTTTACTGCGGCCAAGGCTAAGCTGAATTTTATCGAGCTTACCAGTTACGATAGCTTTACTGCCTTTAGCCGTCATCGGGAATACCATGTCGCCATCTTCAACTTTGATACGTAAGTTTTCAAAGCGTTTGTCTGATGCGAGCGTCATCCAGCAACCACGTTTTTCGCAAACCCCAGTGATAGTCCCTTCCACGGTAATTGGACTTGCAAGGTAATCGTCTGGTGAGGCCATAACCGTCGAAATTTTAATGAGTTTGTCACTGTCGACTTGATTGCCAAATTGTAAGCTAAAGGCGTGTTGGCTAAAGCTTAAAAGCGCCAATGAAAATGCAATAAATGTTTTTGATTTTAGGAACATAGCGGTTGCTTCTTTAAAAAAATTAAGCCTTAGTTTAAGCGATTTACTTGTATGATAAAAGCTTAATGAGATTAAAAATGATTTGTAATTATATCAAACCTAGATCAATTGCTTTTAATGCTGCACGGGTTCTATCACGTACATCTAGCTTTCTGAGAATAAAAGACACTTGATTACGGATAGTCCCTTCAGACTTATAAAGTGCCTCGGCGATTTCACTATTTGAATAGCCTACAGCGATTAAATTGAGCACTCTAAGCTCGCTTTTACTTAATTTATCAGGAGTTGCTAAAGAAGTATCGGTTGTTTTAGTGGGCTTATTCAAAATTCGCTCGGTGATCGCAGGAGCTAGCGCTGAGCCACCTTTAGCAAGTGTTTCGATGGCGCTGACCAAGCGCTCTAAATTAATATCTTTTAACGCATAACCCTTAGCGCCATAGCGAATACATTCTAGCACTTGTTCACTATCATCAAAGGTCGTGAGTACCAGTACTGGTTGCCTCAGCTGTTGTGCTTGCATACTTTTCAGTACGCCAATACCGTCTAGAATAGGCATGCGAATATCAAGGAGTACAACATCAATAGAATGTTGCTTGAGCATCTCAAGAGCCGTTTGGCCATTGTCAGCCTCAGCCACGACTTGAATACTTGCTTTAAGGGCGAGTAAGCTTTTTAAGCCTTCTCTTAATAATGTTTGGTCATCAACGAGTAATACCCTAATCATTTTTTACGCCAAAGTATGTGGATTAAGTTTATGAGGTAACGTTGCAGCAATCGCAAACCCATTATTATTTTGTTCAAACTCGATTGCCCCTCGCACTAAAGCTAAGCGCTCTTGCATGCCTGTTAAGCCATTGCCTAAGTTCAGCTTGGGCATTTCGCCGCCGTTATCATAAATAGTGAGATGCACTGAATCAGCTTGGAGGTCTAAGCTTACCGACAGCTCGGTCGCATCACTGTGTTTAATACAATTCGTAATCGCTTCTTGCACAGTATGAAATAACGTTTGTGCCAATAACGTATCACTTATTTTTATATTTTCATCGTAATTGAGTGTGACATTTAAGCCTGTAACATGGCTGCACAGTGAATTAAGCGATGCATGTAAATCAATGGTTTGGTTTTCTCGCATTGACGAGACAGAGTCACGCACATCATTTAATAACAAGCGGGTAATTTGCTGTGCTTTAGTTATGTGTTTTGGTGCTTCATGATTAGCACAGTGATTGGCGACTTCTAAGTGAATACTGAGTCCTGTAAGGTGGTGGCCAAGGGTATCATGTAAATCTCTGGCAATACGAATACGTTCATCGCGAGTTGCGGTGTCGTTTAAAAGCGCTTGAGTTGCTTTCAATTCACGTAATAAATGGGCTGCTTGATCTTTGGCTTTACGCTCAGAAATAAGCCGAGTAGCAAAGCGATAGGCAAAGCTATTGTATAAAGTGAAAGCCAACCCGTTGAGCAATACAAATTGCTTATCAAAGCCATAGTGAAGCGTCAGCGCCATCAAAAAGGGCAGGCAAATGAGTAAATAGAGGCTGGCTTTGTTTGGCTCGTAATCGCTGAATTTAACTAAGAAGATGATCAATAGAATTGCAACAAAGCCAATATTAAATAGCCACATCAATAGCACAACATTAGCGATAGTGAAGTTCAAAATACGGGTTTGATAGTGCTTAAATCGTGATCTGAAAAACTCAAAATAAATTAAAAAAGCAAAAATGCTTATAAATAACACACTGATCAAAAACGTATTTATTGTACTAAAACTTAGCTGCGCCGACTCTGCTCTTTGCGACCAAGCGTGCAGAGTATAAATAAACACAAACCCCCAGGTGATTGCTGAGAGTATAAAATCGCTTCGATGTATCAACGTTTGCAAGAGTTTGTTCATACGCTTAGTTTAATCCGCAATTATTCGTTTATGTATATGACAAATGTCACGATTAAATATGTGACATTTGCAGCAAGTCAGTCCTAATGGTGAGGCGTTAAACTGCATTAAAACACCAATATAGGGACATTATCATGACCAAACATGAATTTCTGCGAAATAGTCTTTTTTCTTATCTGTTGATTGCAACTTATTGTTTAGCAGCATTATTTGTTGATGATGCCAAGGCCGATGAGCAATCACAGCAATGGCAAATGGAGGTCGGTGCTGCACAATTGGCTATTGATACAGCATGGCGAGATCACGATATTCAAACCATGGTCTTGCCATACTTCAACGCCCGAAAAGGCAACTGGCGCATAGGGCCTAAATATGGCTTAGTGCAATATGCCTTTTTACAAGGCGCAGAATTTGAAGCGTCAATGGGGCTTAGTCTCCGAGATGAAACCTACGATAGCAGTTTAATCTTTAGTGATGAGTTGTCGGATGATGAGGTTTTCACTGACTATAAAGACGGCAAAGGTGAGCTAACCTTCAGAACTCAGCTGCAATATAAACAGCTTTTTGTTCGTTTAGCGCAAGATATTTCGAATCACTCCGATGGACTTACGTTTCTTGCCCGCTATAACCTACCGATTTATGGCCAAGGATTAGGGTTACAGCTAAGTGCTGATCTCGGTTTTTATTGGCAAGATAAAAAATACACTCAATACCTGTATGGCATAGCTAATGGCAATATCGCCCCTGAGTTTGGCAGATATGAATATCAGCCAAGTGCAGCCCTTAACCCATTTACCTCGCTAAACCTGACTTATGTTTTTAATGAGCAGTGGTCTGTTTTTACGAGCTTGCGGTATGAGCAACTTGACTCAACTATCAAAAAAAGCCCGCTCGTGGGAGAAACTGCCAAGCAGCAATTCGCTGCAACTATAAATTATCGTTTTTAGAAAAAGGGATGAGCAATGAATTATCTACTGAGATTATGCATTTTACTCTTACTAACTGGTTGCAATAGCGCTGAAGAGGAAGTGTTTGACGAAGACGATTTATACCAAGGTGTCTATGAAAGTGACTATTATGTTTATAACTTTAGCGAGTACCCGGTTGATTTTTATATGATGAACCTACGAAACAACACACCAACAAGCGCAATTTATAAGGAGCAGAACTTCCAACAATCAATCGATGGCTACGGTGGTTTTGAAAAGCTTAACTTTAAGCGTTCTGTGGTCGGAAAGGTTGGCTTTGCAGCTTTTTATGATGCTGAAATAAAAGCTCATCTACAAAAGTGGGTTGTTAGTGATATAGCTAATTATGTGATCATTTATATGGATGGCGAAACGCTGAAACTGGCTTTTTTAGCACGCACTGAGGCTGTAGATAGTGGTGATTACCCTGTGGTTAGGCTGGTTAGTTTTATCGGCAATACGAACTACAGCTATAAACTTGCTAATAGTGAATTAACTGAAGCAACAGCAACAGCTTATATACCGTTAACTCATTGCGCTAGTGACTTACAAATTGCCGGTTTTGAATTTGATTTTTGTAACTTAGAGCAGCGTGGTTACTTAATTGTGCTGCTACCTAATGAGCAACTAGCAATCATCAAAGAGTAGTGCTTTATGACAATTTCGTGAATATTGTGATAATGTAACTTTTTATAGTTTCATTGCTATATAATGCCTTTTTTATTTGTATGATAAAGCTGGTTTTGAGCTTGGAGTTAGCATGGTTTCACGTCGAGAATTTTTAGTAGGGGCGGGCACATTAGCCTTTTTAGGATTATCAAAAAGTGCCATAGGTAAAGTGTCGTTAGGTGATTTAAAAACAACGGCTGTGGGCTTTGGTCCGTTAATTCCTGATCCAGATAAATTGCTCGACTTACCCGAGGGCTTTAGTTATCAAGTAGTTTCAAGCCTAGGTGAGAAAATGTCTGATGGGTTTACAGTACCGGACAAAGCTGATGGCATGGGCTGTCTAGCGCTTGGTAATGACCGCGTTGCATTAGTGCGAAACCATGAGCTCAAACCAAAAGATTTAGCGAAAGCTGAAGCAAGTATTGCCAACCATAAAACGCCCCTGGCTTTTGATACTAACAGTGACGGTGTGGCGTTACCGGGTGGCACAAGTCATATCGTTTATAACTTAAAAACCCATCAAAAAGAGCAAGAATACTTGTCATTGGTCGGCACTATTCGTAACTGTTCTGGCGGTATTACGCCATGGGGCACCTGGCTTACGTGCGAAGAAACCACAGATACCAAAGCCGATGGATTTAACCAAGATCATGGTTATATTTTTGAAGTACCCGCAAATAGTAAAGGCTTAATTAAACCTGAGCCATTAAAAGCCATGGGTCGATTTAACCACGAAGCGGCTGCCGTTGATCCGCGTACGGGCATTGTTTATTTAACTGAAGATAAAGGTGATAGCGTCTTTTATCGTTTTATTCCAAATGAATATGGCAAGCTGCATAAAGGCGGGCAATTACAAGCTATGGTGGTAAAAGGTAAGCCACAATTCGATAGCCGTAACTGGAATAATAAAGCCATGGGGCTACATCAAGAGCTTGAGGTTGAGTGGGTCAATCTAGATAACCCTGAAAGCCCGAAAGACGACCTACGCCTACGCGGCTACAAACAAGGTGCAGCATTGTTTGCTCGCGGTGAAGGTATTCACTGGGGTGATAAAGAGCTTTATTTTTGCTGTACCAATGGTGGTAAAAAACAACTTGGTCAGGTTATGAAATATCAGCCATCAGAATTTGAGGGCACAGATAAAGAAGCACAGCAACCTGGTAAGATCTCGTTGTTTGTAGAAAGTACTAGCAAAACTCTCTACAACTTTGGCGATAACCTAACCGTGTCACCTAATGGTCACTTAATTGTTTGTGAAGACCAATACACCGATGTGGTTGATAATCATCTTCGTGGTGTGACACCCCAAGGCCAAGTTTATAATTTTGCCCGCTTAGTGGCGCAAACCGAGCTGGCTGGTGCCTGTTTTTCACCCGATGGTAGCACTTTGTTTGTGAACGTTTACTCACCTTCAAAAACACTTGCTATAACAGGCCCATGGCATCAATTTAGTGTTTAATTAAAGTCTATTTTAAATAGCCACTGCGAGGTGGCTTATTTTGTATCACGAAAATTTATGTTCCTCTTTTTATAATCAGCTGTTCTAGTTAGAATCACTTTGTTTCACAGGAAAATAATAATAAAACGAAAACGGAGTTGATATGTCTGTTACTGAGCAGAGTCGAGAGCAAGTTAAAGCAAAACTAGTTAAGCAAAGTCCACTTGCAGCCGCAATCGGCGTAGCGTGCTGGAGTATCCCAATCATTATTTTATGGATCACAGTATTTTCAATTAAAAGTGCTATTGGGCCAGTAATGTTAGTGATTAGCGGCGTACTCGTTGGCCTAGCCGTTCGTATTCATGGGCGTGGCTATGATCGTATCTTTTCAGTTATTTCACTTATTGCATACCTATCTGTAATCGCTGTTGCGCTCAGTTCAGAGGTTTTGATCAGCGGTACATTGTCTTTATCAATTTATGCTTTGTTATTTGCACTTGGCTGTTGGTCAGCAGCATTTATTGCACGTAAAAGCATTCCATTTATTGACCATAAGTTATTTGCTGAGGTGTATGAATCGGGGGAGCTGGCAGGGTATAAAAAAATTAAAAATCATTGGTTGGTAGTATTACCGAGTACCCTAATTGCTACATCATGTTTGAGTTTTGCAGGCGCCGTTGGTGCATTTGCTCACCAGCAGTATTTGTTTGTTGAAAAACAGGTGGAGCAAGAGCAACATCAAGCAGCTAAGTTTAGAGCAAAACATATTCCAACAGATGATGAGTTTCTTGCAACCTTGTCTGACAAAAAAGCATTTAGCTATGCTTTTGCCTACTATTCGGGTCGTTACTTTGATGAGCGAGGCGTTTATCAGGGGAATTTTCCACAAGATACATTTAAATCAGAAACTATTTTACGTTATCTCGTTGAACATAAAAATGAACCTAGAGCGCAATTTATTCTGGGAAGAATGCTTGCTTTTGAGCGTGGTGAAGCACTCATGGCAAGCTCAAGGCAGAGCGGTGATCAGTTCGCTCGGCTATATGACATTTATCAATTCGGTTGCCATATAGATGCAAAGCAAGGACGTACGCTATTGCAAAGCTTTAAAAAACTCGTAACAGAGCAGTCGGTGATCATCGATATTCAGCAAATGCAGAGTAATGATTTTCGTGATTATTGCGACATTCTAGATGACACCGAATTTGATTACCGTTATATCCGTGATTACAAAAGCTAATCCCCAAGGTCACTAATTATTAGTAACGGAAAGTTCTTTGCTGAGCGGGGCTGCCAATCTGCAAACTCAATATTACTCACATTCAGTGTATTGAGTGCTTTTTTTGAGTAGCTCCAGCCTCTGGCTTTTTGTGCCACAGCTGCACGTTTTAGCTCTTTAGATAAACCAATCGTTAGCAAGTCATGATTAACTCCGCGTTTTGCATAAAAGGCTTTTTCACGAGCCATGGCTTTTGCGATTATTTCATCGTATTGAGTGCGCAAAGCCTGCCACTTGGTTGTTTTTTCTGGCTCTTTTAAATGGCTTACCATGGCATCAATATCGCTATCTCGCCAGCGAGCTGAAGCGGCATCGCCGTGCCAACCGACAATGGCGTTCTTAGCTATGGTGGTAGGGTTTCCTGCAAGTAATACGTAATTAGCACACGACGAAAAGCAAAATTGTTTTACATGAACTTTTAAATTATGCGCCAAAATCAATTCGGCGAGATCCATACCTAAATCAATGTTTCCGCCACCACTGGTGATTTGTATGCTGTTTATGTTTTGCTGCTCAGCCAAAAGCTGTGCAACATGTTGATTGTTTTTGGCATTAATTTCGCCTTGATAAATAATGCGCTGCTCGCTCAGTGACACACCGGCAAAGCTTAACCAAGGGATGATTAAAAATAGACTAAAAAATACACGTAACATAAAACGCTAACCTTATAAATTATATGATAATTCTATCATGCTTTTAGGGTTTTTTAGCGGCTTTTTTGGCGCTGACTTTAGCGGCATGTTTAGCTATCCACTTAGTCATTTTTTTCATTAAAGCGGGCGGAAAATCATGGCCCATTCCGGGCACGACTCTTAACTTACTGCGCTTTATTAACAGGGCGGTGTTGATACCCGCAGACAGCGGCATAACAGGATCAGCACTGCCGTGAATTACTAACGTGGGCGCTTTAATCTTTTTTAGTAATTGCTCGCGATAAGGCGTTGCGGCAATGGCTGCAAGCTGACGTTTAAAGCCTGTTTGATTTGTGTGGGCCCGCTCAATATAGCGTTCAGCGTTGGCGTATAAAGCGTGTTCATCTTGTGGGTAGGCTGGGCTGCCAATGAGTTGGTTGAGCCTAACATTGTAGTCAATAGCGGCTTCTTTATTACTGCTTCGGGGGCGTATTTTTGCGAGCTTTACCAACAGGTTAATGTTTGAACCCGAAAACGATAACGGCGAGCTACTCGACATAATTGAAGTTAAGCTCAGTACACGTTTTTTATACTTTGCCGCGGCAATTTGCGCAATCATGCCACCCATCGACGCCCCCACTAAGTGCGCTTTTTTGATAGCCAGTGCATCCATTAATTCTTTTACATCGCGAGCCATGTCATCGAGCGAATAGGGCAGCTTTGCGCGAATGGGTAATCGGCGGCTAAGCCAATGCTTTACTAGACTCGGCTTGCCTAACTCATCTAACGATGAGGATAGCCCTGCATCACGATTATCAAAACGAATAACCCGAAAGCCTTTTTCGACCAAGCCAAAATATAGCGACTCTGGCCAAACGGTAAATTGAGCACCTAAGCCAATAATTAAGATGATCACCGGCGCATTTTTATCGCCTTCATCTTGATAACTAATACAGATACCGCTGGCTGTAAGGATATGTTCCATAGACTGACAAATAGGCTTACGCAGGTACCATCAGCTTAATGTGTGAAGTTGGCAATTTAGTGACAGTAAAAAGAATACTGATAATAGGAGCAGTAATAGGGACGGTAAGAAAAATAGACAGCATATGACTACATGCTGTCTATTTTCAGGGAGTTTACTTAGAAGTAAGCGGTAACGCCAATCCAGAAGTTACGGCCTTTATCTTTAACGTTGTAGTCGTCTGTGAATGTAACTTCGCTAACTACACCGCGACCTGTTAGGTATTCGTACTCACCATCGCCATTTAGGTCGGTATAGCTTGTGCTATAAGAGGTGAAATCTTCGTCTAATAGGTTGTTTACACGGGCATTGATTTGCACGTACTCATTTACATAAAACTGCGCACCTAAATTAAGTAGGTTGTAGTTTTTGTAATACAGCGCTTTATCGTGCACGTTATCCCAACCGCGGTAACGGTCTGAACGATATACACCTTGTAGGTATAAGTTCATAAAGTCTGTCGCTTCCCAGTTTAGGGTAAGGTTTGCCATGTGCTCAGCTGAGTTAGTTAATGGTTGACCTTGTTCAGGACCGCTCTTTTGTTCGCTATCAGTCCAGGTGTAGTTACCGTTAACAGACACTGTTTTAGTGATTGTGTATTGACCAGCAATTTCAACACCTTGAAGGTCTACTTCGTCGATATTGATCTTTTGGCTGTAGCTATCGTAGCCAAGCTGATCATATTGACCTAGGTTCACACATGGACGTACGTCGTTAGTTTGTTCACAGCTTAAAATTGTATCGCCGCTGGCAATTTTGTCTTCAAACTTGGTGTTGTAGTAAGTCACGTTAATGTTGTGATCGCCATCAAGTGAAGTCCAGTAAAGTGCAACTTCTGAGTTAACACTGGTTTCTGGTTCTAATTCAGGGTTACCTGCAAATGGGCTTGTGCCTTGGCCACCAAACCCGGTGATCCCGTCATAAAGGTCAGTTGTTTTTGGTGTTTTGTAACCTGTACTTACACCACCTTTTAAGGTCCAAGTGTCAGATAAGTTATATACACCGTAAACACGAGGTGATACTTGGCTACCAAATACATCGTGGTCATCGTAACGAGCACCAAGTGTAAAGGTGAAGTTATCAGTTGCCATCCAGTTATCTTCGGCAAAGATTGAGTACATGTTTTGCTCTTGTACTTTGCCAGCTTGATCACTTTCAAGACCAAATACACCGTCTTTTAATTCACCGTCGATAAGCTGGCCACCAATTGCTAGGTTATGGCTGCCAAAGCGCCCCTCGATTGGAATATCAAAACGTAAGTCATAGGTATATTGGCTGCTTTCAAGTGGGCGAGCAGGGCGTGGTAAGAATGTTTCTTCAGCTAAGTCTTTACGTGCTTGCTCGTCCATTCCTTCGTATTCGCCAGTACCATCGTACATAGCTTGCAGCTCTAATCGCTCGCTTACACTCAGTGGTAAAGTACGGCCATTGTTTTGCGTATCAACATAAGACACAGAGGCTTTTACCGTTGCCCAGTTAAGATCGCCATCATAACTGAGTGACCACCATTCACGGTCAAACTCTTGGTCTGCCGCGTAACCTGCGCGCGGGTTTACTTGGCCGCGGCGATCTTGCCAAATTGATTCAATGTTATCTTTAGTACCAAGTGGGTAAGTAATGGTGCCTGATTCAATGTCGTAGCTAGGTGTGTTGTCGTACACTTGGCTTGAATTGTCATAATCAAAACGTAAATGATGAGATTCAAACGGGGTATAAGTTAACGTAAAACCATACTGCTCATTTGTGTTATCAACGGTACGACCGCCACTGCCAAAGCCTAATGAACGAGTATGTACAACACCGTTAGGATCGGTCGCAGGTTCAAATGTTGGCGATGATGCTTGTTGTTCGTAAACACTGCCGCGCACTCCTAAACTTAATACGTCTTTAATTAGCGGGCCCATCACACTAAAGTCAGTGGTAATGTCATCACCAAAATCATCGTTTTGCTGTAGTGAACGGCTAAAAGATACTGCACCACTCCAGCTGTCAGTGTGCTTTTTAGTGATGATATTGATTACACCACCCAGCGCATCTGCACCATAAAGTGTTGATGCAGGACCGCGAATTACTTCAACTCGCTCAATCGCATCAACCGGTGGTACGTGGTTAAACGCGTTGCCACCAAAATTGTTTGGGTAAATGTCGCCATGGTTATTTTGGCGTTTACCATCAATTAGTAACAGGGTGTATTCACCTGTTAAACCACGCATACTCACACTGCCTTGGCCCGTTTTATCACGAGTTGTGCCAATGTCGATACCTTCTAAATACTGCACAGCATCAAGTACTGAGGTGAAGGCATGAGACTTAATATCTTCATTGGTGATAATTGAAATACTTGCAGGTGCTTCGGTAACTTTTTGCTCAAAACCTGTTGCAGTGATTACTAAGCGTTCCATATCTTGTTTCGGCTTAGCGTCATCAGCAAAGGCTGAAAAATGTGTTGCTATGGCAAGTGCCAGTAAGCTTGGTTTTATTGATTTCATTGTAGGGTTCCAGTTCTTTTTGTAGGTTATCCCTTTGAGGGACGCTGCGTATAGTACAGAAATGAAAAATACAATCAATAATTATTCTTATTTAGATTAATCTTTTTCAAGTTGCATTTACAGTTATTACAACTTTTTTCTATTTATGTTTTTGTTGATTAGTAAAATAAGATGATTAAAGCGAAGTCAATTTACAATCTTAAAGCCTGTTAATGTATAGTGCTTCCATCATCACCATAAAAATTAAAATAATGAATTCAGACATCTCTTTAGCGCGCTTTAAGCAGTTTCCTGTGCTTATGTGGATCTTCTTATTTGGCTCGTTTATTACCCGTGGCAGCTATTACATGGTATGGCCATTTCTCGCGGTGATTTTGTACGAAAAGTTTGCTTTATCGGCAACAGAAGTCGGGTTGGTACTTACCAGTGCTGCGGTGATTTCGGTGTTTACCAGTTTTATTGGCAGTAGCCTATCCGATAAAGTGGGCCGGCATACGCTGATGTACATTACCGGCGTGCTGTATATCATTTCTTTCTCGCTGTTGGCTGAGGTAGAAACCGTGGCCGGTTATGTGATTGTGATGACCTTATGCTCGATTGCGACTGCGCTTTGGCGACCATTAACCAGTGCGGCAATTGGCGATATTATTGATGATGCACAAACTCGTGAGCTGGCCATGCAGTCGCTGTACTTTATTGTTAATGTGGGCTGTGCGGTGGGCCCATTAGCTGGGGTATGGCTAGGTTTAACCGGTGAGCAGTCGAGCTTTTATATTACCGCAGGGGCATTTGCTATTTTATTAGTGCTGCTTGTTTGGGGCTTTAATTTTAGTGATAAAGCCGCCAAAAGTACTGCCGCAATCGACGAGCCTGAAGAGAAAAAACCAGCTGTACAAGGCAAGCAAATCTTACGTATTCTATTTGCAGATAAGCTGCTGCAGTGTTTAATTTTAGCCAATATTATGTGCATGTTTATTTATGCGCAAATGGATAGTTCACTCATACAATACTTAACTCGTGCAGAGGCTCCCGACCTACTTGCATTGATTTCTGCGCTTATTTTTACCAATGCGTTAGTGATCATTTCAAGTCAATTTCTGCTGTTAAAAATGATGGCGCGATTTAGCCTAACGGTGCGCATTCAAATTGGCTTGGTGCTATTGATGGTGTCACAGTTTTGGCTAGCACTTAATCCAATCGATTTATTCTGGGGTTGGATTGGTGCGATAGTGGTGATGAGTTTGGCCGAAACCATTTTGTTTCCGACGATGAACGTTCACCTTGATAGGCTGGCGCCTTCTCATCTTCGTGGTGCCTACTTTGGCGCAGCTTCGTTTTATGATTTAGGGTTTGCTTTAGCGCCACTCGGAGGTGGTTTAATTTTAGATTATTACAATGGCCCAACCTTGTTCTTTGTAGCAGGAGGGCTTTGCGTTGTGGTGATTTATTTATACGCCATACTCGAAAAGTTACCCAGACCCGATTTTGCAAACCCGTCATAACCTTTAAAAAGCCCCTTTATGGGGCTTTTTATGGTTTAAACAATTAATGACAGCGATATCAATTTACGTATTTTTTCCGAGATATTAGTTTGTAGTATCGGCTTATAATGTTAAAAAATTGTTTACCATACTAATAAGAACTCAATGAACGCACTTCACTCTTTGTGCAAACGCTCGCTATTATGCTCGGCTGTATTGCTAACACTTGCTGCTTGCGGCTCAGGCTCAGATGAAAAACAAACAACAACACCGCCTGTAACCGAAACACCACAAAATCAAGCGCCGCAAATCAGCGGTCAATCACAGACTTTACGTGTTGGTGAAACCTTGAGTTTTAGCCCTGAAGTCTCTGATCCAGATAATGACCCTCTTACTTTGTCTGTAACAAACTTACCAAGTTGGCTAAGTTTTAATGAAGCCTCAGCAAGTATCAGTGGCACGCCTGAGCAAGCAGGTAAGTATGCAAACATTGAGTTTACGGTCACTGATGGGCAGCTGTCTGCCCAGCTTTTGATTGATATTAATGTAGAAGCCAAGCTTGTCGAAAATACGCCGCCAACGCTCACGTCTACACCATCGGATAGCAATGAAGGCCAAGCTTATACTTACCAGCTAACATTTACTGATGCACAAAATGACACTGTGGTAATAAGTGAAGTTAGTAAACCTGATTGGCTTAGCTTTGATGCGACTAACCTCAGTTTTAGCGGCACGCCCTTGTTTGCGAATACGGGCGAACAGCAAATTCGTTTTCGTTATTCAGATGGCGAAGTGACGCAGCAGGCAGAGCAAACATTTAACATCGCTGCCAGAGCAAACTCAGCGCCAGTGGTTTCTCCACTGAGTAGTGAAGGGCGTGCTGAGCAGGCATTGAGTGTGCAGTTAGTCAGCAACGATGCAGACAACGATGATGTGAGCTTAACCGTAACAGGGTTGCCAACGTGGCTAAGTTTTGATGAGCAAACTAGCATCTTATCTGGCACCGCGAGTAATGAAGATCTTGGTGAACATAAATTCACAATCACTGCCTCTGACTCACGTGTACAAGCAAGCTTCGAGTTTGTGTTAAACATTACTCAAAGCTATGTAGCTGAGGCACTCGAAACGGGTAATGCGCTAGTTGTGCCAAACAGTGAATTGCTACTTGATGCGACACTTAATGAAATTGATATCCACAAAGCGCGCTTTCAAAGCATTAAAAATAGCTTATTTGGGTTTGGCTCAAGCTCCACCCTTGATGAATTAAGCTGGTATCCAACCTGGGATGCAACGCTATTAAATGCCACGTATCCATTCAATGAGCCGGTACTACTTACCAACAATAGTTGGCAAGATGGCTACGAGACAAAAATTAGAAATCTTGCTGTAGTCGGGACTAGTGATGGTGAGCAAGGCCGTTACTTGGTATTTGGTAGTAATCCTTATCGAAATACCATTAACGAGCAAATGACTCAGTTTTTGAAAAACAGCACCACATGGTTAGCTGGCAGAGAAATAACCGCAGAGCAGCCACTCAAACTTGTATTAGCACAACTAGATCAAAGCTATTACTTTCAAGATAGGATCAAAACGCGAGAGTGGTTTGATAGTCAATATGAAGGCATGGTGAGCTATAACGACAATGCAAGTTGTGACAACGACGCTTTAGCGGCGTGTTTAACATCTGACACGGATATCCTGATTATCTCTCAGCATGAGCGTGAAGGATTAAATATTGATAATGTTGTGGCTGCAGTAAAGCAAGCGCAAGAAAACGATATAGCAGTGATCTATATTCAGCGTGATGGTAGTCAAACGGCATTAGGTAAAGCGCTATTTGAATTACTCCATGTGAGCGTTGCAGGTGATAACTACTGGCACCGATTAGAACTGGCAAATTGGAACCCAATTGCTATCAACGACAGCTTGCCAACTGATGCGCAAACTATTAAAGACTTACTTAGCCGCTTTAAAAGCAGCGAATTTAGTGTTGATTTAAGTGCTTGCGATAATCGAAGCTGTCCAGCTGAAAGCCAATATCAGCAACAGTTTAGTGATGCGGCAACGATCATTAATTCGGTGTTTAGAGGTTTTGACCAAGCTAAAACAGATATCTTTACTGAGCAAGGCTATCGCTTTTATCAGTTACTAGCGCTGCTTGCAGATCATTATCGCCAAGTAGTGAGCTTCCCGATGGATAAACTAAGCACCGAGAATACAAGCTTCTTTCGTGCCCTGTTTACTGATCATGCGGTATTAAATATACGTAAAGTTAACCCACTTCAAGTTGATATGGGGAATTTCAGCCGTAGTGATTTTAGTCATGTAACACCTAAAACCGTCACCGTGAATATGCAGAGTAAGGCGTATTTTCGCTCAACGGGTGTGTATGCCTTGCCGGGTCAAACATTTGCTATCAAACGCACCGATAATCAAGCAGTGAATACCAAGGTGTTTATTAATACTCTGCGCGATGGCGCAACACATTACATGAGCAGCAATGGCTATAATCGACCCGCTAAATTGCAGTCGGTTCATGTCCCTATAGAGACAAATGAAACGGTCTATTTTACGTCACCTTATGGTGGGCCAATTCAAATTGAGTTTGATCAAAATGATTTAGATGTCAGCTTTGAATTTAGCAATGTAGGTGAGCACCCGTATTGGCGTAGCAGCAGTGATGATGAGCGCTTTGCTGAGTTGCTTGAAAAAGGGGATTATGATTGGGCTGAGGTGGCAACCGGTGGTTTTGAGGTGCATTCAAATCTCGAGAAAATGCGTATTTCAATTAACGATGGTTATTGGCCTGTAGCGTCTGACTTCGCCCATGCTGTAGAGCGTTATACCCATAACTATCCGCATGTACTTGCTGGTTTCAAAGGGCCGGGCATCGATGTGGTTAGCGAAATTCATGACTTTGCGAGTGAACGCAATATTGAAGTACAAACAATTGATATTGTAAAACATATGAATGCTGACCAGCCGACCTGTGGTTGGGGCTGTTCGGGCAATCCGTATGACGCAGGTTGGAATTTTAATCCAACAGGGCATGGCGATATCCATGAGTTAGGGCATGGTCTTGAGAAAGGGCGCTTCCGTATCGAAGGGTTTGGTGGTCATTCAAATACCAACTTTTACTCCTACTACAGTAAGTCGAAGTTTGAAGATGAAACCGGCTTTTCGGCATCGTGCCAAAACTTGCCATTCGAGAACTTGTTCGATCATTTACAAGCCAGTAAACAAAGCGCAGACGCATTTGCTTATATGCAAGATTTAGCGATGTCAGAGTGGTCGCAAAGTCACGCTATTTATTTACAAATTATGATGGCCGCACAGGCACACAATAAGCTTGAAAACGGCTGGCATTTATACCCTCGCTTACACATTTTGGAGCGTGCGTTTAATCTAGCTGATAACAGCGAGACTAATTGGCAGGCACAAAAAGATACACTTGGCTTTTCAAGCTACAGCTTGTCAGAGGCACAAAGCATAGGCAACAATGATTGGCTCCTAATAGCACTTTCAGAAGCAACCGAGCTCGATTTGAGCAACTACTTCAGCATGTGGGGCATGGCAACGTCAGACAAAGCAAAACAGCAGGTTAAAGCGAAAAACTACACGGTATTAGGTGATGTTTACTATGCCTCATCTGCCACCGGCTATTGTACGACGTTAAATCAAACAGAAGTTGCAATTGATGGGACGCAAAGCTGGCCTGAATAATACACCGCGTTGTTAAGTTGATTGGTATTCGTATTTAAAACGCCAGCGAAATATTTC
>NZ_PNDF01000078.1:0-14414 GCF_005887195.1 Pseudoalteromonas sp. S1650
TGTTTTTATTTTTTTTTTTTTTTTTTTTTTTTTTTTTTTTTTTTTTTTTTTTTTTTTTTTTATTTTTTTTTTTTTTTTTTTTTTTTTGATAGATTATTGATGATAGCTGATATCTGATAGCTGATAGCTGATAGCTGAAGTACAAAAACCTACCTTTTTTCGTTCGATATTTAACCGCTGTTAATAATAAGTACGCATTACAGTAAAAAAACTTCAAGATTTAGCAAAATTAGCTTAAATCCATCAGTTAATTGATGAAATTTTTTGCTACAATTGGGGGGCAAGTAATGTGAGTGAGTTCAACAACAGCTAATGCAGAATTCTGTTTCCTCTTAGTGAGGTTGATCTTGGTCAGTATATTGTTTTTTTATATGCGTTATCATAACCAGCGGCTTCATACTCGAGCTAACCTAAATTAATAATCTATTAAATAGGGTTTATTCGAGCATGAGACTGTGAATAACCTTGTTTTAATCAAGGGTTTTAATTATGATCGCGTCTATTTTGAAATTTCTAAAAATTAACCTGCTGTAACTGATGTTCTCAATATGGCAAGTGTTGGGAATCATAGTGGAGATAAGTGGATGAGCAATGCGCCTGTAGACAATGGCCGACGTCGCTTTTTAACCATAGCTACCTCTGTTGTTGGTGGTGTTGGTGCGGCTGGGGCTGCTGTTCCTTTTATTGCGTCTTGGAATCCAAGTGAGCGAGCTAAATCTGCGGGTGCGCCTGTAGAAGTAGATATCAGCAAGCTTGAGCCAGGACAATTAATACGTGTTGAGTGGCGAGGAAAACCTGTTTGGGTTATTAATCGTACACCAAGAATGCTTGAACAGATGAAAGAACATGAAGGTCAACTTCGTGATCCTGCGTCTGAAGAGCCTCAACAACCTGAATCATCAACCAATGAATATCGTTCGCAACGTCCTGAGATCTTCGTTGCTGTTGGTATTTGTACGCACTTAGGTTGTTCTCCTAGCTTCCTACAAGGTGGCTTTGGTGAGAAAGTAGAGGGCACAGACGACGGTTTCTTCTGTCCGTGTCACGGTTCTAAATTTGATATGGCTGGTCGTGTATTCCAATCTGTACCTGCACCATTAAATCTAGAAATTCCTCCGTATACCTTCCTTGATGACACGACTATTCTAGTCGGTGAAGAAAAAGGAGTGGCGTAATGTTTGGTAAAATTATTGGTTGGATCGACGATCGTATTCCAATGACACGTGTTTGGAACATGCATATTGCACAGTATCCAGCACCAAAAAACTTTAACTTCTGGTACTTCTTTGGCTCTCTAGCCATGTTAGTACTTGTTAACCAAATCGTAACTGGTATCTGGTTAACAATGAACTTCGTACCATCTGCTGAAGGTGCTTTCGCATCGGTAGAATACATCATGCGTGATGTTGAATACGGTTGGTTACTTCGTTACCTTCACTCAACAGGTGCATCAGCGTTCTTTATCGTTGTATACCTGCACATGTTCCGTGGCATGATCTACGGTTCTTACCAAAAACCACGTGAATTACTGTGGTTATTCGGTATGTTCATCTTCTTAGCGCTTATGGCTGAAGCTTTCATGGGTTACTTACTTCCTTGGGGACAAATGTCTTTCTGGGGTGCACAGGTAATCATTTCACTATTCGGTGCGATTCCGGTTATTGGTGATGATTTAACGCTTTGGATCCGTGGTGACTACGTAATTTCTGGTGCTACGCTTAACCGCTTCTTTGCACTACACGTAATTGCATTACCTTTAGTAATCGTTATCTTAGTATTCTTACACATTGTTGCACTACACGAAGTGGGTTCAAACAACCCAGATGGTGTTGAAATCAAGCGTAAGAAAGGCACTGTAGCTGAAGAAGATAAGCCTAAATTCAAATTCCACGAGTATTACACCAACAAGAAAGACATTGTTGATGCAATCCCGTTCCACCCTTACTACACAGTAAAAGATATTGTGGGTGTGGTTGGTTTCTTAATCTTATTCTGTTGGGTTGTATTCTTTATGCCTGCGATGAATGGTTTCTTCTTAGAAGCGCCAAACTTCGAAGCAGCTAACCCGCTGAAAACACCAGAGCACATTTTCCCAGTTTGGTACTTTACGCCATTCTACGCAATCCTACGTGCAATCCCTAACAAGTTAATGGGTGTTGTGGCGATGGGTGCATCTATCGTAGTGCTTGCGTTACTACCTTGGATTGACCGTGGTTCGGTTCGCTCTATTCGTTATCGTTGTGGCTTACACAAGTTAAACATCGCACAATTCGTGGTAACTTTCGTTATCTTGGGTTGGGTTGGTGCTACACCACAAACTGATTTCAAAACGCTGTTATCACAAATTACGACTGTGACATACTTCATGTTCTTCGTATTGTTATTTGTTTACAGCAAGAATGAGAAAACTAAGCCATTACCAACGAGGTTGACGAAATGATGAAAAAGCTAATTATCGGTTTATTCGCATTGTTGCCATCGTTGACAATGGCAGCAGGTCCTTCGGTTCCTTTAATGGATGCGAACATTGACCTTAAAGATAACGCATCTTTACAGCGCGGTGCTAAATTGTTCATGAACTACTGTCTTGGTTGTCACCAAATGCAGTATCAACGTTATGAGCGTACGTTCCGCGATATCGGTATTCCTACTGAGATTGGTCAAGAGCAACTAATTTTTGATGGCTCAAAAGTAGGTAGCCACATCAAAAATGCGATTGATAAAGATGACGCAGCTAAATGGTTTGGCGCAGCGCCACCGGATCTTACGCTTGTAGCGCGAGTTCGTGGTACTGACTGGATCTATACTTACCTGAAGTCATTCTATAAAGATGAATCTCGTCCGTTTGGCGTAAACAACGTTGTTTTCCCATCGGTAGGTATGCCACACGTTCTTCAAGAACTACAAGGCTTACCAACACCAATCACTGAAGAAGTGGAAGAACATGGTCACACAGTGACTAAAGTTGTTGGCGTTGAGACAGATGGTTCTGGTGAAATGAGTGTTGACGAGTACGATCGTGCTGCTCGTGACTTAACTAACTTCTTAGCTTACGTTGGCGAGCCGTCACGTTTAGAGTCAGAAGCGTTAGGTCTAAAGGTAATTGGTTTCCTAGTGATTCTATTTATCTTGGCATTCATGCTGAAGAAAGAATACTGGAGAGATGTTCACTAATCCTGGGCATTTTGAAAGGTAGTTTTGTGATAGGGGCTTAAGCCCCTATTGCTGTTTTTGTAATATAATGGAGGTAGGCATGGCCGTAGCTGCCAATAAGCGCCCTGTAATGACCCTGTTTTCTGGTGCTAACTGTATGTATAGCCATCAAGTACGTATCGTACTTGCTGAAAAAGGTGTAAGTGTTGACATTCACCTGGCTGAAAAGGATAACCTGCCAGAAGCACTTCATGAGATTAACCCTTACGGTACAGTACCAACACTGATCGATCGTGAGCTTGGTTTATATCAGGCAAACATCATCATGGAATACCTTGATGAACGTTTCCCTCATCCTCCACTAATGCCAGTTTATCCGGTTATGCGTGGCCGTAGTCGTCTGATGATGCATCGTATCGACACGGATTGGTATAGCCTAGCTAACAAAATCACTAGCGGTAGCAGCGAAGCTGCGCAAGCACGTAAAGAGCTGACAGAAGCGTTACTTGCAATTGCACCAATCTTCTCTGAAGCACCTTACTTCATGAGTGAAGAGTTCAGCTTAGTTGATTGTTACTTAGCACCATTACTTTGGCGTTTACCTGAGCTTGGCATTGAGCTTAATGGTGCAGGCGCGAAAGAGCTTAAAGAATACATGTTGCGTTTATTTGAGCGTGAATCATTCCAAGCTTCACTAACTGAAGCAGAGCGTGAGATCCGTTTATAATGACGCCTAATCGTCCTTATTTACTACGCGCTTTCTTTGATTGGATTGTTGATAATCAGTGCACACCACACTTAGTGGTTAACGCTGATTTTCCTGCTGTACAAGTACCAACACAGTTTGTGCAAGACGGTCAGATCGTTTTGAACATTAGCCCATCAGCGGTAACACAATTTGCAATGGACAACCAACAGCTTAGCTTTAATGCGCGCTTTGGTGGCCAACCAATGCAAGTGTACGTACCTATGGGTGCTGTGCTCGCAATTTATGCACGTGAGAATGGTGAAGGGACTGTATTTACTGCAGAAGAATTCATCGAGGACGAAGACGATTTTGCTCCGGTATTAGAAAGTGTTGAAACACCTGACGATATTACGCCAGATGATGAACCAACTGCTAAACCAGAGAAGAAAAAAGGTGCTCACTTACGAGTGATTAAGTAACCTTAGTCAGACAAAAGAAAACCCGCTATTTAGCGGGTTTTTTATTATTAATTAACTATTTTAGCGTTACAGATATTCAAACACTTTAATAACACGTTCAACGCCTGATACGTTACGTGCTACATCAACCGCCAAATTCGCTTCAGAATCGCTCACTAAGCCCATTAAAAAGACTTCGCCATTCTCTGTTACTACTTTGATGTTATTGCTGCTGATGCTTTCTGTGGTGAGCAATTGCGTTTTCACTTTAGAAGTTAACCAAGAGTCGTGCGTTTGCGTACTCATACCAATATTTGAACCAATGCGAATTTGGTTGTGGATTTTACGAATGCCATCAACGCCTTCAATAGCGCGTTGTGCTTCGTCTTTCATTTCTGCGTTAGCAACTTGGCCAATCATAAGCACAATACCATTGACGCTGATAACGTTTACGTTGGCAAATTTATGTAGTCGCTCATTTTCGCTAATAGCGATAGAGCTTTTAATTTCGATGTTGTTATCGTCGATTTGTGAACCGATTGTGCGGCGATCATTCGCGGCAGTTACAGCGCCCGCTGTACCGGCGACAACGGCAGCTGCACAGCCTTGCAGCAATAAAACGGTACTAATAACAATTAAAGACTGTTTAAACATTAATTTTCTTCCTGTGGGAATAAGGTTAAATCGATAAGTTCACTGAGGCAGTGCAAATTCACTAAATGCGACTCAACGATACGGCTTGGGCGCTTTGATGGCACACGAATTTCAACGTCATTTGGGCCAAGTAAGCCAACTAATTCACCACCGTCATCACCAACAAGCACAATCACTTTCATATCACGAGTCAGTGCCGCTTCAACTGCTGAGATAATTTGCTTTTCATTACCATTAACTGCAATTGCTAATAAAAGGTCGCCTTGCTGAGCAAATGCACGAATTTGTCGTGCAAAGGTTTCGTGCTCATCGTTATTGGCTGCTGCGCCTAAGTTAACTTGATCTTGTGCAAGCGCAACTGCGGGTAGGCAAGGGCGCTCGGTTTCATAAAAGTTAATTAATAGCCCTGCCATGTGCTGTGCCAACATATGACAGCTAGGAGTGCCACAACATAGCAGCTTATTGCCGTTAATGAGGCTTTGTGCAATGGTGAATGCTGCTGATTCAAGTGCGCTTGGCAGTACTTCACCTGCCGCTATTTGAACTTGAATATTTTCAGTAAAGATTTTTTTTATCGTTTCTTGCATAACCTACCAAATTAAGCCGACGCCAAACGGCGTTAGTAAACGTTTTTAAACCAGTTTAGGGTGCTGTTAAGCTCACCTGTTATAGCGACATAATCTATCCGCATAGACTGGTTTGAGATTTTTTTCTCGGCAAGATAATGGCTAATCGTGCGCCGTAATCGTTGCTGCTTTTGTTTGCTGAGGGCATAGTTTGCGCCACCACGCAAGGCGTTTTTTCTAAATTTTACTTCTACAAATACCAGCGTTTGCCCGTCACGCATTATTAGGTCTAGCTCACCGTATTTACATAAGTAATTGCGTTCAATGGCTTTTAAACCATGTTGTATTAAATATTGTTCAGCCTGTTTTTCGTAATACAGGCCTTTTTCGCGGCTATTTTGCCATAATTGCTTAAACCAAGACATAGCTTCATCCTTGAGCTATTACTACGTTTTAAAAAGATTATTCAGCAGCGTTAATTCCAAAGGCAGATTGCATAAATAATGGAATTGGTTGCTCAGTCGCTAAATCAACCGCAATAATTTGTTTATTCTTGTACTGTGCCCAATCTAAAGTGCGCGTAACATAGCCATTGCTGGCAATGCTCAGTTGACCACTGATACCACTAAAGCGTTTACCTTGCACCATGCTTAATTGCTTCACATCACCTAGCATACTGGCTGCATCGAATGCCATGGCAAATAAGCGCTGGCTTATATCTGCGTTTTCTGGCCATAAACTTTCGTATTGCTGGCGTAAATTGTGTTGTTGAATTTGACCATCAAGCATCCAAGGTAGTTCCGTAAAATATAGACCATCTAAGTCGCCTTTATCGGTTCTATCGATTTGTTTACTGTGGCTTTTTGAGCTGGCATAAAGCGGAATACGCTCAGCAAAAGTACTCACGTTTACGTCTAAATAGGGCTTGATTAAGCGCGTTTCAGTAGCATCACCTAAAATATAAATCACATCAATATCGCTGCGCGAGCGAGTTTCACTTTCAACTTCTTGCTTGAATAACGATTTGGCAACTTTAATTCGCTCTTTACTTTGGTCTACTTCAAGTAAGCCTGTGATGGTCTTTGGCATGTCGTCTTTGCCAGAGTAAAGCCCGATTTGCGGTTTAACTTCGCTATAGCGTTGCCATTGGGTATTGAAGTACTCAACTAAGCGTTGGCCGTTACTATTATTTGGTGCTAGCAGCATCGGCTTTTGGTAACCCGCTGTTAAAAATCGCTCCAGTGCTTGCTGAACTTCGTGCTCAGGGCTTAGTGCAAAGAAAAAGTGCTGCTGTGAAATTCGCTCACCATCAAAGGTGTTTAAATGCATCACTGGGTAATCAACTAGTGTTTGAGCGTTGGTTAGCTTTTCGATATTAGTTTTTAATAAAGGGCCGATAACAAAATCAGCATTGAATTCGCTGAGTTTAAGTGTAATTTCAGCGGCTGATAGCGACTCATCAATAAATAATGTTTGTTCTAATGATTTTCCATCTAAGGCAGCAAGCACACCTGCTTTTAGTGCATCACCTAATCGCTCATTGGCGCCTGATTGAGGGAGTAGTACTGCGAGGCGGTTTACATTTAAAGGTTCAATTTGTACTAGCTCTGTTACCTTTTTAGGCAGCACCTCAGCTGCTGGGTGACCCGGGTAGCGACGCAGCCAGTTGTTCATTGCTTGATGAAGCTCAACAGGCGCACCTAAATACACTTGGTGATAGAGCGCTAAATTGACCCAACCTTGTTGCACCACAGAGCCACGATTAAAACGCTCAAGTGCGTACGATGAAAGCTGGGTTAGGCTTTGCCATAAATCTTTGTTTAGATTGGCAACGATAAAATTGTTTTCGCTGCTAAGTGTTGATGCTTTAAAAAAGAAAGGCATTGCCCGTTTTGGCATACCTTGCGATGCATAAACGCGCGCAGTTAAATATTGGTGCCATGCTTGATGTTCAGGCTGGCTTAACTGTGGCTCGAGTTGCTGTAACTGAGCTAAAGCTAAATCACTTTTGCCTTGATGCTCTTGTGCAAGAGCAATGTAAAGTTTGTTTTGAATTTGGTCTACACTTGGGGTCGCTTCTAGTTCAAGGCAGACTTTTTCTAGTAGTGCCCAGCGCTCCTCACTGATAGCCGCATCACGCGCAGTGTATAAAAGCTGTATTTTATCTGCGCCTTGACGATTTAGCGCTGCTTGGTACATAGATTGTGCGTCGGTTAGCTGTGATAGGGCAATATTCGATTGGCCCGATTGATTTTCTGCACTATTTCGAGGTTTTTCGGTTGTGCTACAAGCCGATAACCCTGACAATACAATTAATAGACTAACAAGTTTAAGTCGCACAATGATTTCCCGATACGTTAACGCGATTTGCTTATATTACTGACTGACGCAGGAGACCTCAATGTTAAATGAGGACAATTCAGATAAAATCGGCACTCTTTACATTGTTGCCACGCCTATTGGTAACTTTGATGACATTAGCCAGCGTGCCATCCAAACCCTATCTGAGGTTGACTTAATAGCCGCTGAAGATACTCGTCACACAGGAAAGTTGTTAAGCCATTTTAATATCAAAGCAAAAACCTTTGCTTTACATGACCATAACGAGAAACAAAAAGCACAACAAATTGTAGATTGGTTAGAGCAAGGAATGAACATTGCACTGGTTTCTGACGCCGGCACGCCACTTATTAGCGACCCAGGTTATGCGGTGGTTAATTTATGCCGTGAACAAGGCGCGCACGTCACGCCGGTGCCGGGGGCATGTGCTGCAATTACCGCGGTGTGTTGTTCTGGTTTACCAACAGATCGTTTTCAGTTTATTGGTTTTACACCTGCAAAGAGTAAAGCAAGGCAGAGCTTTTTTATCGAAGCGGTAAACTCAGGTATTACTAGCATCATGTATGAAAGTACCCACCGTATAATGGCGAGCCTTGATGATTTAGAAGCAGCTCTCGGTGCAGAGCAGCCAGTAGTGTTTGCCAAAGAACTTACCAAAACTTTCGAAACTTTTTTCAATGGCACAGTTGCCGAGCTAAAACAGTTCTTAACGGATGATCCCACTAAGCAGCGTGGTGAAATCGTACTGATGCTCCCGGGTAAAGCAAAGCAAAGTGACGATATTCCAGAAGATGCGCGCCGCATGCTAGGTTTACTCGAAGCCGAAATGCCACTGAAAAAAGCCTGTGGTGTTGTGGCTGAGTATTTTGGTTTGAAGAAAAACGCACTTTATAAAGCAATTATTGACGAAAAAGGCTAATTCTTTACTGCATAGACGTGCGCGCTCAGGTATACTGCGCGCCGAGTCAGCCGAGATAATCGCTGCCTGCAACGAAAATGCGCAGGGGGAGGAAAGTCCGGGCTCCACAGGGCAGGGTGCCAGCTAACAGCTGGGGGGCGCGAGCCTACGACAAGTGCAGCAGAGAGGAGACCGCCAACTTCGGTTGGTAAGGGTGAAAGGGTGCGGTAAGAGCGCACCGGGCCACTGGTAACAGTTGGTTGCAAGGTAAACTCCACCCGGAGCAAGACCAAATAGGGTTCTATCATTTTAAATAATGAACGCGTGGCCCACGTGAGAACCGGGTAGGTTGCTTGAGCCATAGAGCAATTTATGGCCTAGACGAATGATTATCCACGACAGAACCCGGCTTATTGGCAGACTCAAAAATTTCCATAACCGCTTGAATCATCAAGCGGTTTTTGGAAACTTTTTTAATACCTAGTTCAGTGTGACACATTGTGTGCCACCTACTGTGACACCGAAAAACAGCAATCTCTTATTCGAGGTAGTTATGAAAGCTGTAATCGGTGCAGATCACTTGTTCATTCGCAAGAATGTTTTTTACTTTCGCTATAAATTACGCAACCTATTCTATAAGAAAGATATTCGTCTTTCTCTCAAAACGTCCAAGCTTGAGCTAGCTTTGCATAGCATGGAAGAGCTAAGTCCTTTCATCAATACATTAAAATCTCTACCCATTATTTTGCGATACTCTGATAGACTGGTTATAGAAAAAGTCACAAAATCAGTAATTTTGAACATGAAAAAAGTATTGGAAACTCAAGATATTGATAGGATTATAAAGGAAGAAGAAGCATCTTTCATACAACACCATAAAAGGCTTATGCAAGCTAGTAGGATTAGTGTTGATGAGGAGTTAAGTTATGAATCATATTTCCCCGTAATCTCTGATGATACTCGTTACGCATTTAGTCTGCTTTGCGAGAGGCACGAATCATTGAATGATTTATTGGCCAATGAAAACTTCGAAGGGAAGCCTGAGCTGTTAGGGCTAGTTCTTGCGTGTGTGAAGCTATCTGTTTTAAAAAGCACAAGGAGCCTAGAGCAAATTTTCCAAGACGAGACGATGGATCAGGAAGTGCGTCTTATGGCGCATCAAATGTTTACTGAGCAATTTAAAAATGAATCTACGAAGAGCTCTTCACTGAAAAGTGCTGAAACGTTGTTTAATTTTAAATATAGCGAACTTGGAGTAAGCCGCACTGAGATCAATAGATTAGTATCTCAGTATGGATATCAACCTCCCAATAGTGATGAAGATTACAGGGTGTTTCATGAAAAATTAAAAGAATCAAGACAGCTACTCAAACGTTACTCTCTAACAACAATCAATAAAGATATTGTTAGTTCTAGGGAAATTGAAGCTTTAGTTGAGCGTGAGCGGAGCCATGTTGCTAATGACGAAAAATCTTTGAATAACAACGTAGGTAAGCTATTTAGTGAAGTATATACAGAGTTTTTAGAGCATAAAATAGTAAAAGAGAAACTTAGTAATAAGATTCAACAGGATTATGAGCGATTTTACGAAGTATGGCAGCTACTTACAAATGATAAAGACATAACAAAGTATGAACCAAAAGATATAGGTTTATTTATAGACCAATGTTTTGACTTACCAAAAATGAATGTGGCACCATTCAATAAAATGTCTATGTCTGAGCGTATTTCGGCTGATGTGCCTGAAGATAAGCGTATCGCCCCAAAATCGGTTCAAGGTTATTACAAATGGTTGCAGAGTGTATTCGCTTATGCTTCTAGAGATACCGTAAGCTACATCAAGCGCTCTCCATGTAATATAAAAAGAGATTTCACGCAGAACAAGCGTGGTCCATTTACAGACTCTGAATTAAGGCTATTGCAACAATACGCATTGGCTGAAAGCGTCTCTTGGAAAAAGTGGTGTATATTACTTGCAATATATACAGGTGCTAGGCGAGGTGAGTTGTTCCAACTAAAAGTTGAAGATATCAAGATTGATTCAGATAGTAGTCTATACTACATACTAATCTCAGATGAACATGAAGGGCAAAAGATTAAAACTGAGAATGCTCGTAGGCGTATTCCTCTTCATCCCAAGCTTATCGAGTTTGGTATTCTAGATATGCTCACACAATCAACTGGAAGGTTATTACAGGGAGTTGACAATCGAAATAGCATTACAGCTTGGTTCGGTCGGATTATGGCTAAGTTAGGTATTGAATCAGCTAATGAGTTATCACATACCCGCTCTTTCCATAGCTTTAGACATTCGTTTATTTCTAAAATTCGAAATGAGTCACCAAGCCTCGACTTACATCTTTTGCAGCAAGTTGTTGGGCATGAACTATCCAAGGGTGGAATTACTGATAATTACACACATAGAACAGCTCCACTTAAACAGCTTCAAAGAGTTGTGAATATGTATCTTATCTGATGGATTTAGCAGTAACCTGAAGAATAGGTTTATTCGCGTTAATAAACCTATTTAGTTAACGCTGGACATAGTTGATTTTTCATAAACTTGTTAGGGTAGTAACAATTGGTATCTACAATGTTTAAATGTTTATATGAAGTGGTTTATTTTTTGTTTTTATAAATGGTTGATTTTATATGTTTTTTCGATTATTTGCATCATGCAATAAAGTTTCAATAGCTTCCTGAAATTCATTTTTACCAATAGCATGAGGATCAAAAGTTTTTTGGTGAGTCGTCTCTAAATATGTGCATACCTTCTCTAAAATTGAGTGCTCAACCGTTAATGTTCTTTTCCCTTCTCTTGATCTTACTTTTCGGCAATGTCCTTTCCATGTTTCATATGAAATATGATCTAGTTCATTAATAAACTTGTGTAACTTAAACATAAACCTCTTTACTGCAGGATGGGTTGCTGCTGGGTTAAAGTCGTGAATAGCATCGATAACCTCTTTGTTAGTCAGTCGGTTGGTAACGCCATGAAAATTATTGATATTTTTGTTTGAGGTTAATTGTTTTTCCCAAGTTTCTACCATTTTCGATTTACTGTTCTTGAGTTGGCGAAGCAGGGCAATTCGGTGCAGTATGATGTCTGAGTATAGTATCTCCCTTTTCCTCATAAGAATCCTCATCTTGCCTAAAAACTTCCAATTCGATAATACTCAAATTGGCATGTGATTGTCTAGATTTTCACTATAAATCTGGTTTTCGCAAACCATGATATATATAGATTATCAAACCAGGACATCTAGGATTTACAATTCGTGACATCTAGGTTTCATAATTCGTGACATCTAGGTTTCATAATTCGTGACATCTAGGTTTCATAATTCGTGACATCTAGGTTTGGTTTAGCTTCTTTTGACGTCCAAAATTAAATCTTAAAATATGTTTAATTGAAAAGTGTAAACCCTAATGCAACTAAAATGAGGAAGTTTTTCTGTGGTTAATTTAGCCATAAAAGAGCTGTAATACAGCAGAGTAACTTTCTTAACCAATATTAAAAATAATGTATTAGGAGAATCTCTATGTACCACAGAAAGCCAAAAGTAGGTGACCACACTAACTTCAATGATCATAAAATTGAAACGGAATTAAAGAGGCTTTATGGGGATTTCGTAATCGGTTCGAATGATGAAGTTAAGAAACATTTCTTATCGCCAGATAATGTTATTAATGTAATATCGAAAAAGCGAGTGACGATGCAGCAAAACTCCTTATTAGAAAAATATTTGTGTTCACCTAGTCAGAACTTAACACTTGATTGCGATAAGATTACGTTTAATGCAAACATATCAGAAAACGATATGAAGCGGTTTCGCAATAACTTTGGTGTGGTAAAAACTAAAGAGAGAAAAAACTTATTGATCGTTAGGCAGCGTCCGCCTCAATGTGATGAAGAAAGGAAAGGTCGCTTTATTTGTTCCCGCGTTTTTACAATCTATGCTTCGACTAACTTAAATAGCAAGGTTTTTATTTATCTATGTGTGGATAAAAATAATTGGGTCTTACATGTGGCTTTTACTCCAAGGTTATTTGCTGATATTGAGTTGGCTGCTATTTTTCACCATATTTTAACAACACTCGGTAAGACTCGATACCTACAAGTTATTTCGAAAGCTCGCCTTTCAAGAATTGATATAGGGTTTAATTTGCCCAATATCAGTAAAGCTTGTTTAGTTGCTATGCCTAAACATAGAAGGTGTACTGTGAGTAATCATTATCCAAACAGCGATGAACAGGCTTATTTATTTACTCAGGAAGATAACAGGGTGTCAGAGAGTTATTACTGTGGGTCGCAGAAGGGAAGCCATTTGCTAGTGTACGACCGTTATCTCAGAGTATTAAACCTGACGGGGGATGACCTAAATCTAATGGCAAGAGTCGAATATCGACACAAATTACATGCGGATAAAGCATTTCTAACAGTTGAAATGCTCAGTATGTTAAAGCCTAAGTTGCATTTATATAAGTTTGTTAGCCCTTGGATTTTTAAGGCGATATCAGCTCCTGTGATTGAATTGATGGTTACCAATCAGGGGTTGGCTGGAATTACTCGTGCATGGTTCGAGGCCAAAAAGGAACTGTCGGAGCGAAGTTATAGTATTGATTGTCGTAAACGCAAAAGAAAAGGTAGCTTATCACTTAAAGAAAAGTGGCTAATGAATGAACAGAAAGCCCTGTTAGAACGCTATCAACATTTAATTTTGAATCCTAAGGTTTCTTCACATCAGATCAAAGAGTTCATCATGAATAATGATGAGCACTTGAGAGCGCTTTGATCTGGTGTTGCTAAAAAAACTTGGTTAGTTACTTATCTGAGACAAGTGTATTTGAGTTTGAGAGTAGCTAAAGGTCATGTTAATCACCATTAACATGACCTTTTAGTTTTAGTTATTTTTCTTGCTCTAAGTCAATATTTAGCTCTTGTTGACAAGTATGTAGCTGACTGAAAAAGAATAACCACTTATCCATATTAGTTTGAACTGATAAATCATGCTTTTCTAATGATATGATGGTGAATTGCGGAATTACATTTTGCATAAGCACTATCTTTATGGTGTATTGTGGTGTAATAGATAGAAAGCCTTTCTTTCCATAAGTGATTTTCAAGGCCTTATCTTCTTTTAATATTTCGACATCTTCATATAATGTTTCTAAGCATGTTAGAGAGGCATATGTACTTTTATATGGAGATCCCATAAATCCAAAAGTGAAAATTTGATCCATGTACCCCAGTCTATTCAATTCTTTAGCAAGGCTTGAGTTTGGAGTATTAGCCAAATATTCCTTTGTTTGCGTTTTAATGAGTTCAGAATATACCTGCTCTTGTTTTATTAATTCAGATGATTTTTTCTGTAACTTACTGTAAAGAGAAAGATAGCTTTTGTATATTTCAGTTGAGCGGTTTGATAAATTTGTAGTCCTTGAAGTTATATCCTTGTTAAAAGGAAGATTTTTAATGGCAGTTTGGTTTCTGTTGATTCTTTCTATTAGAGTGTTTATCTCCTCTAAGGTTGGTATGCTTTCTGCCCAGTAATGATCTTTAATGAAACCCGAATTCAGATAATAAGTGCACCACTCATGGTTAAACGGTGAGAAGAGATCAACTGCCTGTTGGTGGTACTCTATCGTCGCCACAC
>NZ_PNDF01000079.1:0-7073 GCF_005887195.1 Pseudoalteromonas sp. S1650
TCGCTGAAGAGGAAGAAAAAATGATCCTGTGGTTCCCTCATTTTCTTCTAATTCGATCCTCTTTGTGAAATAAACCTTCAACGAAATAAACTTCACGCCTTCAAATATGCCCCCATTGCCCTAAGAGTTATTTACCTCTATGCTGAAATTAGCTTCAAAAAGGAGAATATTATGCATATAAAACACCACGGAGCGGTGAAAGGCGTAACTGGGTCTTGCCACCAGCTATTTATAGATGACACAAATTCTGTACTTGTTGATTGTGGGCTATTTCAAGGGGAAGACAGTAAACAAGATCTAGCAATTGATTTTGATATCTCAACAGTTAAAGCGCTGATTGTTACACATTGCCATATAGACCATGTTGGCCGCATACCCTACTTACTTGCCGCAGGTTTTAAAGGCCCAATTTATACCTCGATTGCCACCGCAAAACTCTTACCTATGGTGATTGAAGATGCCTTAAAAGTAGGTGTAACTCGCGATGAAGCGGTGATCCGCACCTGCTTAAAGTTACTAAAACAGCAAATTATCTCTCTCGATTATAATACATGGTACTGCATTCCCGTAGGAGTTGGCTTAAGCCCCGAAAAAGCAACCTCAAGCAATCAAAACTCTTTATATAAAATTCGCCTGCAACGTGCTGGGCACATTTTAGGCTCTGCCTATATTGAAATTGAACTGGGTAAAAGACCAAACACGCATAGAGTGGTATTTTCAGGTGATTTAGGTGCGCCTTACACACCATTGTTACCGACGCCAAAACCACCCTACCGTGCCGATACATTAGTTATTGAGTCCACCTATGGTGATAAAAACCATCAAGGCCGCAAAGAGCGCGTAGCCGTGCTTAAAAAAGTTATTGAGCGCGCCATAAGTGATAATGGCGTGGTACTCATACCGGCTTTTAGTATTGGCCGCACACAAGAATTGCTGTATGAATTTGAACAGCTTATTCACTCTGCACGTAAGCGCTCTATGTGGCATAAGCTGCAAATTATTGTTGATTCACCAATGGCAGCCAATTTCACAAATGAGTATTTACACTTTAAAGCGCTGTGGGATAACGAAGCAAAAAAGCGCGTAAAACAAGGCCGCCACCCGCTCGACTTTAAACAACTACACACTATTGATAGCCACCAAGAACACCTTGCATTAATAAACTTTTTAGCCTCGAAACAGCAGCCCGCAATAATCATAGCTGCCAGCGGAATGTGTAATGGCGGCAGAATAGTTAATTATCTAGAACGGTTTTTACCAGACAAAACAACCGATGTCATTTTTGTTGGCTACCAAGGGCAAGGAACCTTAGGCCGAGATATTCAAAAATATGGCCCACGCGGCGGATACGTCTTTATCGATAATAAAAAGGTGATGATTAAAGCACAAGTTCATACCATTAGCGGTTACAGCGCCCACGCAGATCAAAAAGGGTTAATAAATTTCGTTACTGGCATACGCAAAAAGCCAAGTTTAATTAAAATTGTTCACGGAGACGAGCAAGCCAAACAAGCATTGGCAAATGAGCTTTGTACAAGATTAGCAACAGCAACAATTAAAATTCCGTAATGCACATAAAAAAAGCCGCATAAATGCGGCTTTCAGATTTAATCCCTATTTAGGAACTAACAAAAATGGTTACTAACCACCAGTGCCACCAGTAGAACCAGTACCACCTGAACCAGTTACTTCAGGACAAGTGAATTCAAAGTTTTGAGTTAAATCATCACCTGTCACAGCATCAAGCGAAATTGTGTTTGAACCTTCTAGAGGTAAACCACGGAAGTTAACAGTAACTTCGTAATCTTCGCCTTCGCGTAGGTTAGTAAGCTGGAAGTTACCATCTGCATCTTTAAGCGCAGTACGTACAGCTTTACCATCACGCTTATAACGTACAGCAGAGTTAGTTACATCTACCGCTACGTCTGAGTCGTTAGCACATGAGCCAGTAATAGTTAAAGTTTTATTAACTAGAGTGTAAGGAGCTGCTAGGGCAAAGTCATTAACTGTACCACAAACTGCTACTTCGCCATCTGTTTCACCCCAGATAGCGCCGTCTCGGTCAAACACTACTACTGTTGCAGTAGCTTCAGAAGAGATGCCGTAACGCTTTAAGAAACCAGGAGGAACAACACGAGAAGTGCTACCAGCACCAACTCGAGACCATAAGAAACCATCAGCTGAGTACGCAGCAAGTGTTAAACCACCAGCAGGTACTGCATCACCAGTAAAGTTAACAGTTAAACCATCAGTACATACAGGAACAGACTTATTAACAGAGAACCAAGTTAAGTGGTCTGTTTCAAAGCTAACAGTACCCGTACCTTTAGTTACTGGGAACGTTTCTGGCATCCAGATACCAGTTTCTTCATCTAAAGAGCTAACGCTTAGTACTTCACCAGCATCTAGATCAGCCGGAGCCGCTAGAGTCACGTTTAATGTATCACCAGCGAACTTTTTAACGCTTGTGCCATCAACACTTAATGTAACGTTTGCTAAAGAAACAGGCACTGCAATATTAGCACTGCTGTCATCGCTATTTAGACCTTCTGGTAAAACTAAGCTTTTAGTTTCAGTTGAAGGGTCAGTACCCAATACATTTAATGCTACTTCAGCACCTGTAACAGGTTGACCATCAGCGTCTTGTAAAGTAATACCTGTTGGCAATGTAGCAGAAGCTAAAGATGAACCTTCAGCAGATGCATCAGCTACAATTTCAGCTGTTGTAGTAGAGCCTGTAATGTCTGATGAAGTTGTAGTTGTAGATGCAAGACCTTCTTCGTCAGTAGGTGTTAGTAAAAATTGTGCAACTAATACGTCGTTATCGTCTTCGTTAGAAAGATCTAAGCTAAATGCTTTAGTAACAAAGCCTGGAGCTGAAACGATAGCTGTAACGCTGTCTGTTGAAGAACCACTTTTACGAGTAACAAGGAAGCTACCTTCATCGCCAACATCTAAAGTTTGAACTTGATTACCTTCAACATCAACGATGTTAGTTGAAAGAACGCCTGATTCTAAAAATTTGATTGTTGCATCACCGATAACGTCAAATTCGTCATCATCGTTTGATTGAACAACAGAACCACTTACAACAAATGTAAGTGCCGCTGGAGTTTCTGGTGCAACGACAACAACACCACCATCGCCACCATCACCACCGTCATCTGGTACTGGTTTATTGTTATCATCATCGCTAAAACAACCTGTTAAAGCGAAAGCCGATGCTACTGATAACGCTAGTAGCGATTTTTTGTTAGTAAACATAGGGAGTCCTTCTATTCCTTTATCAACATTTGTAAATGAATTTACTCATTTTATAAAATAGTAGCGCGAACTTCCAAAAAGTATAGTCAGCACCATAATTTTTTTACAAATTAAAAACGAGGCATTAAAGCTCTTAAATTATCTAAAACACCTCATCAATAATATAGCTAAATTACCTAATTGTACAATACTTAACCCAACATAAATTGTTACCGATAAGTTAAATATGCCTCTTTTAATCTTGCAAGATTTTGGTATACATAATCACTAGACATACGCCCCTGATTAAGGAACGTACGGTAGGTGCTTATTGCACTTCCTGGAATAAAGCCTTGACTGAACACTAAACGGTTAGTGCTTTCACCAATCTCAGTACTCGCTGTATGCCTGTAAGATTCAGTGCCTTTAATTTGCCCAAATTTATAAGCTTTCATATCTTTTCGTGGTGAAAGTGGAATACTAAATGCCAAACCTGCTTTAGTCGTATTTGTATCTTCGTAATATACAGCTAAGTAGCTGTCACCAAACCAAAAACGGCTTTCTAGTTTATAGCCAGAATCTTCATACCAATAATTACCTGCTTGAGCATGTAAGGTAATCTCTTGCTCAACCCAGTTATATTGGTAGTTTAGGGCTTGGAATGTTTTGCTGCCGCGATAATCTTCGTATTTATACGAACCCAACTGAGCACTAATTCTGTGACGTCCTTCAGCACTCAGCCAAGTTGTTTCGTTAGTGATACCTGTTAAATCGTAGCGCTCTTTTATAAAGCCAACTTGCGTTTGGTTATAAAAACCGAATGGCAGCTTAAATGTTTGGTAGAACATAGCTCTATCAAATTCAGTTTCTTGACGATAACGCCTAAATGGTCCTCGCTCATCATAGTCGTCACTATTTTCAACATTAACTTGTCCACCTAAAATAACACCCGCACCTTTCCAAAGAGGCACATCGACATCCGCTCTAATTGCAATAGAGTAGTCAAATACACCTAACTCAGTAGCGTACGTATTACTAATAGCAGGGCTTAAAGTTACACGCGGTTTAAAGTAAGGGCTCGCCTGCGCTTTACCAGCCCATGTAACACCCTCGGGAATAACGGCTTTGTCTTGTTGAACATTTAAGTCAGGGCTAACGCCCTTTTCAATAAACAAACGATAATTGTCGATGTTGCCGCTAATTGCTAGTAATGGGATATCAGTTTTCGAAAGCTGAACGCTATAATGAGTATTTTCATTAACTATATTTTCGGCGATGCGACCAAGTACTACACCAATAGCGTCAATGTCGTTGCGATTAAACACTGAGTTTTCAAAGTTAACAAATACGGTAGTTGAGTTGTAACCAACAACCACGTTTTCAAAACCATCATTAATGAGCGCATCTTTCAATGTAATTGCTTGTTTGCTTAAGCTAGAACTAACAACTTTTTGTGAATTTTGTGTTTGGCTTTGCTCAGCACTAGTAACGGTTAACGCATCAGGCTGTTCAGCTAGCTTGGGCGCTACTGACGTTTGAATAAAGCCTAAACCATAATCGTTTACTTTAGCCGCAGGTGTATTGCTTGTTGGGGCTACATAAGGTGCAGGTTTTACAGGCTCATAATTAGTTTTAGCTTCATCAGATAATGGCAGGGTAAAATTTACCCCCCAATAGGTGTCTTTATCTTCAGAAAAATCAGTACTGCTGTAAAAACGGCTAGTAAAGGTTATTTCACCAATATCATATAGCCACTTTTTAGGAATCGTTATACGTGCTGCTGCATTTACAGCTTCGGCATCATATTCGGTGAGTAAGCTAAACCACTCAAGCGGTTGCCACTCAATACCAGCAAATGCGCCATCCATTTCACCAGTAAGTCTGTCACTTGAACCTAGGCCGGCACTAAAACGAAAATCCCATAATTCTTTTGAGGCCACTGCATAAAACGTTTTATAGTTGT
This sequence comes from Pseudoalteromonas sp. S1650, assembly GCF_005887195.1. NCBI lineage: Bacteria > Pseudomonadati > Pseudomonadota > Gammaproteobacteria > Alteromonadales > Pseudoalteromonadaceae > Pseudoalteromonas > Pseudoalteromonas sp. S1650. Next base: position 5,207 of record NZ_PNDF01000079.1, read on the forward strand.
TAGCGGCACCACCTATATCTTTAGCACCTATAGCTACACTAAACCAGTCTTTAGGTATATAAGGTAGCTGATATTTTGCGTTGAACGATAAATCTCGGGTTTGCCCACGGCCTTCGCTATAAAACAAATTATCGTGTATTGAGTTAGAGGATATTTGCCCACTAACTTCAAGACCTTCAAATAACCCTGCAGAGAATATAAAGTTATGGCCATCTAAATATCGCTGCCCTTTAAAATCTAATAAATTGTTATAGCCTATATCAACACTACCAGAGCTGAGCGCTTCTGCATTCGGAGTGTTTATCAACCCTGTATAACCAGAAAAAGACTGGTGGCTTTTTATTTCGTCGGCGGCTATTGGCAAGCTAAGTGCGGCGGCACAGCTTAAAAACAATAAATTCAATTTTGGCATTAGGAAATCCGAGTTAAAGTTATAAGTTCCTTCATTGTTTTAAATATAACATCAGAAAACAAAAACAAGAAGCTATCAGCCAAACTAAACCTTTAGGGTCAAAAATAAATTGCTATGTTAAAACTAAAAAGGGTAAGAATTTACTTCTTACCCTTTTTTAAATATTTAGCTTTAAAAGTTATACCGCTTTTAAATGCCTTGTGTTTGGCGTAACCATTTCTGTTACAAAGTCTGTAAACTCTGCGCCAAGTTTTTCATCGCGCATACTGTACTCTACGATTGCTTTTAAATAACCTAGCTTGTCGCCACAATCATGAGCACAACCGCTCATGTGAAATGCTTCAACAATTTCATGTTTCATTAACTCATCGATTGCGTCAGTTAATTGAATTTCGCCACCTGCACCAGCAGGAGTATTAGCTAGCAGTGGCCAAATTGCTTTAGATAAAACATAACGACCAACTACCGCTAAGTTAGAAGGAGCCTCTTCTGCTTTAGGTTTTTCAACCATGGTTTTAATAGGTGCACTTTCGCCTGCATTAATTTTAACGCCACCAATATCAGCAATACCATATTTATGAACACTTTCTTGTGGTACTGGCTCAAGCATAATTTGACTTGCTTTAACCTCGTTAAAGCGTTTTATCATTGCGGCAACGTTTTCGGTTTTTTGATCAGCAGTATAGCTATCTAAAATAACATCGGGCAACACTACAACAAAGTCGTCATCACCTACAATTGGTTTAGCACACATTACCGCGTGACCCAATCCTTTAGCCTCGCCTTGTCGAACATGCATAATAGTTACATCGTCTGGACAGATTGAGCGAACTTCTTCTAGAAGAGTACGCTTTACGCGCTTTTCAAGCGTTGCTTCTAGCTCAAAGCTGGTATCAAAATGGTTTTCGATCGCATTTTTGGAGCTATGGGTAACCAATACAACTTCTTTAATTCCGGCCGCTACACACTCATTAACAATGTATTGAATAAGCGGTTTGTCAACTAAAGGCAGCATTTCTTTAGGAATTGCTTTAGTCATAGGTAACATGCGAGTACCAAGGCCCGCAACAGGAATAACAGCTTTCATAATTAGTCCCTTATTTAATAATTTAATCTACAATAATACCAAACTAACAGTATTAAAGTAGATACAAGCTGAATGGTTTATAATTTAGCTTTTCGTTAAAAACGAATGTTCAGAAGAGATAATGAGACGCAGAGCTTTAGAGTGAAGCAAAGTATTTTTGGTTTACTCTTTTACTTCTCATTCACTTCTCTTTGTGCAAATATTTTCGCGCGAAATAAATTTCACGCCTACATCAAAGACATTTTATTGCACAAAGAGGATAAGAGGCGCTGCGCTAAAGAGAAAACCATTAAGTTTTTCCTCATTTACTCTCACTTTCTTCTCTTTGTGAATACGCTTTCGCGCGAAATAAATTTCACGCCTTCATC